>JABGPX010000065.1 GCA_018644745.1 Spirochaetales bacterium | reverse complement strand
CTTTGGAGTAAAAACTGTCGACGCAATTGACAGTGAAAACTTTCGAATAGACCTCGGGATTCCAACCCTGCCAAACTCGGATGAACCGGTGCTGCTCGCTCCGAATACCGATATCATAGAAACCCTCAGGGTCGGAGGAAGGAGATTCCCCTACTTCCCGCTTGCCTTTGCAAGAAAGTTTGCGGTAGTTGTTACTGAAAAGCAGCTGAGAGCAATCAAGAATCTTGCGGTGGCGCTGGCCGATCACGAAACATTAACCGAGTATCAGCCTGTTTTTCTCAAAGCGATAAGCCAGGATGAATGCTGGGCATACGCATGGGCAAAGGACTCAACGCCGGATCATACCGGAAGCATGGCCGCCGCTGCCGCGGTCGGCATTCTCAACGGATTCTGCAATAATGAGGTATCGGTTCGATATAGGTCGAGTCTGCTCTACGTTCAGTGGCAGCGTCATGATAATCGCGTGTATATTACCGCCCCTGCTGACTATATCTGCTCAGGTTCGTATTATGTGGATGATGAGATATTGGAAAAGATGCGCGCCGCACGAGAAGTGATGGAGTGAAATAGCATGGATCAGATATTCGACAGATTAGGCAACTTATTGAAATCCTTCATACCGGACGATGACAGGGATTCATCTAGTCGTGAAAGAAATAGTTCTTTCTCGGATCCAGATTTGCAGGATGCTTGGGCGGAACTCGATGAGTATATGAAAACCGGCGATAGTCAATCTGCCGGGAACAGCAGCACCGGACCAAATTTTAGAGAAGCTCCGGCGCAGACCATTCCAAGCGCTTTAAAAAAAGACTATCAAACTCTGAAAGTACCTGTAGGAACACCTATTGAGGATGTGACAAAATCATACAAGACTCTGCTCAGAAAACATCACCCTGACAGGCACGCTACCGATCCCGCAGCGCTTGCGCAGGCCACCGAGATAACCAAACAGCTGACGTCATCTTTCAGGAGGATTCGACAGTTCTCTGAAGCCGGCACTCTCTAAACTATTCTCAAAACTTACGAAGGGCATATCGAAAAACCAACATTTTGTGCATCTGACTGATTGCAGACCCGTATAAAATCGTGATTTTTCGAATATGCGGAATGTCCAATTAGCAGTTTTTCGAGACGCCCCAAACCTATTCCTCTTCCAGAGCGTACTCCTGCAGTTTCCGATGAAGGGTTTTTCGCCCGATACCAAGGATATCAGCTGTTTTGCTCTTATTCCCCTTTTGCGATACCAGCGTGCTCCTGATTATTTCCTTTTCAGCATCCGACAAAGATGATCCCAGCTCGATCCGGATATAGTCTCCGTCAGAATCTCTGGAAATCGACGCGGGAAGATCATCGGCGGTTATTATGCTGCCTTTCGCAAGGACCACAACACTCTCGATGCAGTTCTGCAGTTCTCTGATATTTCCGGGCCACGAGTATGTATAGAGAGCCATTTTCGCTTTCTGATCCATTCCCTCGATATTTTTTGCATTTTCTTCGGCGAATTGATTGAGAAAAGCGGCGCTGAGAAGTGGGATATCTTCCTTCCGCTCTCTCAATGGCGGAACATGAATATTCACTACATTCAGACGGTAAAACAAATCTTCCCGGAAAGTTCCTTTAGAGATTTCTTCCTTTAGATCCTTATTTGTCGCGGCAATCACCCGGACATCCACTTCCACGGTCTCCTCGCCGCCGACGCGTTCAAAGCGCCTCTCCTGGAGAACCCTAAGAAGCTTTATCTGTACCGCCTGGCTGATTTCTCCGATTTCATCAAGCAGAATGGTTCCTGTATGGGCCAGCTCAAATCTTCCCCTTTTCCTGGCTATTGCTCCGGTAAAGGATCCTTTCTCATGACCAAATAGCTCGCTTTCGAGCAATGTCTCGGTGAGCGCCGCGCAATGAACCCGGATAAATGGCCGCTCATTGCGGTCAGAGAGGCTCATGAGCGCATCAGCGATCAACTCTTTCCCTACTCCGCTCTCTCCGGTAACCAGTACTGAAGCTCTCGATGGTGCAACTTGCTCCACGATCTCCATCACCTTCTTCATC
>JABGPX010000066.1 GCA_018644745.1 Spirochaetales bacterium | reverse complement strand
GTTTCTACGTCGCGGAACGCAGGGTCGGAGTAGTACCGGGGGCGTTGAGCGTCGCGGTCAGTTGGGTATGGGCGCCGGCGCTCTTCGTCGCAAGCTCGATTGCATTTGACCTTGGCCTACCGGGGGCGCTCTGGTTCATCGTTCCAAACATCGCGTGTTTCTTCGTTTTCACTCCCATCGCTATCCGCATGAGAAAAACCGTTCCATCGGGATACACTCTTCCTGGATATTTCAGAGCGAGGTTCCCCAATCATCCATCTGTGCCTGCAATATTTTCGGTTACCGCCGGGCTTTTTATGCTCACCGCCATCGTAGAAAACCTTGTCGCGATGTCGAAGCTCTACAATTTCTATACCGGCAACGCAGGATGGATAGCGATTGCCGTGATGTGTGTTATAACCGTCGGCTATTCACTCGTCAGCGGGTTGAGGGCCTCAATTGTTACCGACGTTTTTCAGATGGCGATGGTAATTATCATCGGACTTATTTTGATCCCATGGGTATTCAGAGTAAGTGCAGGCGATCAGCATTTTACCATGGAGACGCTAAAGGGAATCGACGGGAACGCCTCGTGGATCGCTATTGCATTCGCGCCCGGCCTCAGCCTCGCATTTGGTCTGGTCGGAGGTCCCCTCGGCGACCAGATGTTTTTTCAGCGGGCCATGGCGGTGAAGAAACAAAATATTAGAAAGACTATGTATCTCGCCGGTGTTTTCTTCGCGATAGTACCAATAACCCTCTGCCTTTTTGGTTTCCTTGGGGTTGCGTTGAAAGGAAGTATTGATGTAGCCGATTCCGAGCTGGTAGGTGCTGTAATTATTCAAAAATACCTGCCGATCGGGGCGTCCATTGCATTTTTTGCGTTGATGATGTGCGGACTTGCGTCAACTCTCGATTCCGCATTCTGCGGAGCCGGGGCAATCGGCGGAAGAAGCATTGCATCGATCGCCGCAAACATAAGTGAAAAATCAGAAATAAACGTGTCCCGGCTGTTTATGATTGGTGCAGCAATTATCGGTGCTCTACTCGCGGCGGTTAGTAGAGATATCTGGTACGTATTTATGACCGACGCCTCAATCGCGGCGGCCGGAATCGTGCCTATCGTCATGAGCGTTTTTTGGAAGAGGCAAACAGGGACCGCTACATTTTGGAGTCTTGTAGTTGGGACGGCCGTGGGTGTGGTGGTATCCATCGGTGGACATTTCTTCGATATGGAAGTCCTTGCTGCATTGGGGGCACCGATAGCAGTACTCATTGGCCTGGTATTAAGCGTTGGGATCAGCCTTGCCCAGGGTCGAACCGTGTCGCCTGTACCGAACGAAACGTAGTAAACCGGCCCCTACATATTGAAGCAAGCGGCGGAATGGCCGTCTCCAACGTCTTCCAGGATTGGTGTCTCCTTTGAACACTCAGGGGTAGCTTTGGAACAGCGTGGGTGAAACGCACAGCCTGAGGGCCTTTCTGAAGGACTCGGCACGTCGCCTTTCAAGATAATACGCTCCTTCTTGCGGCCAGATTTCGGAACCGGCACGGCAGATAAAGAGCTTGAGTGTAAGGATGGAGGGGATGGGAAAACAGCTCCCGCTTCTCTCCGCCTTCGACGATGCGGCCGAGGTACATAACCGCGACCCTGTGGGAAATGTGTTCCACAACGGAAAGATCGTGGGCGATGAAAAGATAGGACAGACCCATCGAATTTTGAAGCGACCTGAGCAGATTAATAACTTGAGATTGAATGGAAACATCCAATGCCGATACCGGCTCGTCACACACAATTAGCTGCGGCTTCAATGCCAGGGCGCGGGCAATTCCGATGCGCTGCCGCTGCCCTCCGGAGAACTCATGGGGGTAGCGATCGATATGAGATTCTTCAAGACCCAGCTTGAGCAGGGCCGTCTTTTTCATATAATAAGGGCTTCTTCTGTATAGTCTGGAGCAGCAGCTTTAACAGCTTCTCCTCTGTTAAATTCTATCGCTTCCTTTAGCGTGATTCGCAAACTGGCAAGAAGCGCATCTTTGGCCGCTTTCTGACAATTCACCCCAGGAATTTCTT
>JABGPX010000398.1 GCA_018644745.1 Spirochaetales bacterium | reverse complement strand
CCCACGCTTTGTCCTGCCATAAGCGATCCGTTCTCCACGTCGCCATCAATAGCGGCCTTCTTGAGTCCGCCGATCCAGAACTCTTCGAGTTTGATGCCTGCCTCCCTGGGTGTAATCGCATCCCGCTCTAGCTGGGCAAGAAGCCCGAGCTGCAAAGTGGTGAAATCGGTGGTTCCTTCGTTGAGAAGAGCCCTTACGGGAATAACCGGTACTCGAGGATCGAATTGTGCGGTGGGCTGCGCGTCCTTGGCTCCGGCACGAATAAGATAATCTTTGAAATTGTCATGCGCCGGGCATTCATCCGCTACCGCAAACTTTGTTCCGAGCTGAACACCGGAGGCTCCCATGAGGAGATAATGTACCATCATCAATCCGGTGCCGATGCCTCCGGCCACAAAAACGGGTACGTCGCGAGTATTGGGCAGTATCTGCTCCGCTAACACCGCTGTCGAAACCGGACCGATATGCCCGCCGGCTTCATGACCTTCTATAATAAGTGCGTCCACTCCGCTCTTTATCAACCGTTCCGCAATACCTACTGTCGGGGCAAAGCACAATACTTTGCACCCGGCTTGCTTTGCTTTGGAAATTGCGTCCCGCGGAGGAAGTCCGCCGGCGAAAATTACAAATGGAAAATCCGACTCGAGTACATAATCAAGATGATTTCTAAAATTCGGAGCGATCGAAATAAGATTGACGCCGAAAGGCTTATCAGTTTTATCAAAGGTTTTATCTATTTCGGCCTTAAAAAGCTCGACGGGCATGTTTCCGCCGGCCAATACACCGAATCCGCCGCCATTTGAAATCGCTGATACAAGGTTGGATTCGGATATCCAAGACATAGCACCGCCGAGAATCGGATAGTCAACTCCGAGGAAGTCTTTCCCTCTTTTCCATAGTTTTTCAATCAGGTTTGCAGGCATTTTTGCTCCTTGGTCTTCAAATTGACTGGTTTCATAATATCAGAGTCAGGCGGCAAATAATATGGATTCCCGCCGCTCTATGTCAAGAGACCATACATTCGCGGCCTGATTGACCATCCGGTATGCTGCGTAATAGAGTCACACCAGGATTTTAAAAATGAATATTGCAATCAAAATATGGGCCGACCTTTCGGAAAACGAACGGGAGAAAATACTGCACCGTTCCGAAGCGGATATCAGCAGCGTGGAGGATCTGGTTCGTGATATTATCGACCGGGTAAGCCGGGAAGGCGATAAAGCAATAAGAGAGTTCACGCAGGAATTCGACCAGGTATCGCCGAACAATCTGCCCTTGCTGGTCGGAGAAAATGAATACAAAGCCGCGGAAAATAAGCTCGACGATAAAGTACTAATCGCTATATCTGAGGCGGTGGACAACGTCATGAAATATCATCTGACGCAGCGTCCAGACGGCCTCCATATGGTAGAAACTTCACCGGGTATATACGCCGGCGAACGGGCCGTCCCGATCCCATCGGCGGGACTGTATGTACCCAGAGGCAAAGGAAGTTTTCCTTCAATGCTGTACATGCTGGCGATCCCGGCGCGAATCGCAAAGGTTCCGAGAATCTGCGTGAGTACTCCGCCGAACAGCGACGGAAGCGTCGATCCGGCATGTCTCTATGCCGCGAAACTCTGCGGAGTACACGAGGTTTACCGTATTGGCGGCGCCCAAGCAATTGCCGCTCTCGCCCTCGGGACCGAAGCTATCAAACCTGTAGACAAGATAGTCGGCCCCGGCAGTCCTTTCGTCGCGGCGGCAAAACGGCTGCTGGCCGGCGAAGCGGATCAGGGCCTTCCAGCGGGACCATCAGAATCGATTGTGCTCGCGGATAATAGTGCGGATCCGTGGAAGACAGCTCTCGATCTGATGGTGGAAGCGGAGCATGGCGATGATTCGGCGGCCCTGCTTGTTACCGATTCGCCTGAGCTCGCGAATGCGGCGGCGGACTCTTTCTCCAGGATTCTGCGGGATCTGCCGGAACCGAGAAAAGGTTTTGTCGAAGCAGTAATGAACGGGTACGGCGGAATAATCCTCACCTCGACCATGAACGAAGCAGTAAACCTGGGGAATGA
>JABGPX010000067.1 GCA_018644745.1 Spirochaetales bacterium | reverse complement strand
CCTTTGCTTTGAAAAAATTGGTGACCAGGTCAGGAAGGGGTCATCAGCTTCATTCAGGGGCTCTGAAAGCAGCCGGATCTATTCTTGTATTTCTCCATGTGGATACACGGCTCCGACCGTCGGCACTATCCAATATTGCAGATATTTTGACACGGAACTCAGCCGCGGCGTTTGATCTATATATTAGGACACGAAACTACTACACCCGGTCGGTTGCAGTTATAGCGACTATACGATCGAGAATGACACGTATTCCGTATGGCGATCAGGTGCATTGCCTTCGATCAGACCTTTATCATCAATTGGGAGGATATCGAGATATACCTATAATGGAAGACGTGGATCTAATGACCAGGCTAAAGCATAGAGGGCATAAAATTGCATATACGCATACGTTCGCCGTTAATCCAGATCGAAGGTGGAAGAAAGAGGGTCCGGTTCGCGCAACACTCAGAGACTGGTATCTCATGCTTGCCTATCGCTCCGGAAGATCCGTGAAGAACCTGGCGCGTTTGTATCGTCCCCACATTGAGGCGAAAAGTCAGAAATGAACAAGAACGGCCTGATCATATTTTATAAAGCAGCTATTCCAGGTGAAGTAAAATCCCGGCTGGCCCATGATATCGGTAATATCGCCTCGGCTGAGCTCTATGCGGGTATACTCAGAGATCTTACCAATGAGACTCGAGAAGTCGACGCGGATATTCTCCCTTACCAATGCCCTACCGAAACCCCGACAGCACCGATTCACCACCCGTGGCCGAACCCGCAGATTCAATCAGGTGAAGATATCGGCGTTCGCATGGAACGAGCATTTTTAGATGCCTTCAATACTGGATACAAACGCGTGGTTCTCTGCGGATCGGACATTCCGGGACTGCTTTCTGAGGATTTGAATCTGAGCTTCCACATTTTAGACAAAAGCAAAATGGTAATCGGTCCTACCTTTGACGGCGGCTATTACCTGATCGGCTTTGATAGAGAATATTTCTTGAAGGAAGTGTTCGCGGGAATTCCATGGTCAACTTCCACAGTATTTGACGTTACTACCCAAATTGCAGGACGGCATGGTTATACTCCCGGATATTCACGCCGAATAAGGGATCTCGATACGCTAGATGATTCCAGGCAGATAATAAGGGAACTCGAGAAGAACAAAGCAATTTGTTTTAGAAAAATCTGGTCAAAAATACAGAACTAGAGGGTGTCGTGCAGATCTGCGATTTCGTTGAGATTTCTGAGCTTGGCGATTGCTTTTTCCTGTATCTGCCGGACCCGCTCCCGGGTAATTCCAAGCAGACTTCCAGTTTCCTGTAAAGTGCAGGGCCCCTCACCCATCAATCCATACCGCAGCTGGATAATTTTCATTTCCCGCTCGGTCAATTGATGAAGAACATTTTCAATCGTCTCATGTAATGCTACGTGGAAAGCGGTTTCGAAAGGCTGCTCAGATTTATCGTCGCAAATGAGCTCCGCGAGCCGGGTAGTCTCTCCTTGATCCACTGTTGTGTCGAGCGAAGCGGTATCCCGAGAAATCCCGCTTATCTCAACAACTTTTTGCTCAGAAATATGCATATATTGGGCAATTTCCGCGGTGCTTGGATCTCTTCCATACTCCTGCGTAAGGTGTTTTGCGACGTAGTAACATTTTTTTATCGTATTAAGCATATGGATAGGTATCCGAATAACCCGCCCTTTATCTGCCAGTGATTTGATAATTGCCTGGCGTATCCACCAAGTTCCATAGGTTGAAAAACGAAAACCGCGGGAATAGTCGAAGCGCTCTACCGCTTCAATAAGACCAATATTTCCTTCATCAATCAAATCGAGCAAAAACATTCCACGATACTGGTATTTCTTTGCTATAGCGACAACAAGCCTGAGATTTGCCCGAATTAAAGCATTTTTCAAATCCGCGAGCTCTTTCTTCAGGTCGGAAATTGATTGTGAATCTTTTTTGCTCTTCCTTCGAGAACCCGACCTTTGCTCTTCGAGATTATTTCTGACATTACGTATCTTTTCACCAAGACTGTGCTCTTCGGCCGCGCTTAAAAGAGGATACCTTGCG
>JABGPX010000068.1 GCA_018644745.1 Spirochaetales bacterium | reverse complement strand
CCCGGTGCCGCGCCTAGAACGCTGACCAGGGACGAGGTAGTGAGTATAGAAATTACCAGCCCTGGAAGTTATATCATCGATGGACAGGAGGCTGGGGCTGCAGAGGTGCGAGGGATACTGCAGCAGAAAATTGGCCTTTTTGAAGAACCAATCGTAGTTCTCAACGTAGCTTCCGGGATCAAGTACCAGGAAGTTCTCTCGGTACTCGAAGAGGCCCGCTATGCGGGTTACTCCGGGTTTTCTGTAAAAACAGATGAAGAAAATCCCCTCGGTCTGCGGATAGACGCGGAGTAGAAGGTGAAGATACGAATCGCCCGAAAAAAAACCACCATCGTTATGTTCGCAATGCCGGATATAGCCTTTCTCCTGCTCATCTTCCTCATACTTACTGTCTCGGTCGCTGAAGATGAAGAGATCGCGGTGCCGAATTTCCAGTTTATCCAGGAAACCGATTTCCCCGATGTAGTTGCAATACGCGTCGGTCCGGAAGGCAGCATAGAGATCTCCGGAGTAGAATATAATTCCGAAGAATTAGAAACAAGGTTGGAATCGGTCGAACCGGGTTATGTAATTCATCTGATCGCGGACCGGAACGCAGACTATGTGTTTGTGGATAGAGTACTGGGCGCCCTCAAGAAGACTGGACTTCAGGATGTAATACTCATCGCGGAGACCGATGATAACTTATAACAAAATATTTGTTCCTGCTGCGGTTTATCTCGCTGTACTTGCGCATGTGGTAATGTTATTCAGTCAATTTGGAATCGCCTCGCCCGAGGAGCTTCAGGAAGCCGAACCGGAGTTCAAATATATCGAAGCGGTAATGATCGAGACGCCTCAACCTGAACCGGTGGCAATTGAAGAACCGGAAATCATAGAACCACCGCCGGAGCCGGAACCAATCGTGGAAATACCGGAGCCGGTGAATGAGGCCGTGGAGATCGGTGAAGAATCCGAGGAATTAGATCGCTCGGAAGAACCACCGTCAATTATTCAGGAAAAAAGGGTCGCGACAAGTCCTTCTCCCCAAGCTCCTTCTGCGGCGACGGTCGCGGCCGAACCCGAAGGAACAGTGAATGTTCAGCCCGAAGCGGAGAATGTGTTCATCCCTTTCTACAAGGTAGAAAAACGCCCGGAATTCTTAGATCAAGCGCCCCTCCAGTATCCGATACAGGCAAAACGGGAGCGAGTGGAAGGCGTTGTCATCATCGAAGCGGATATTGATGAGAAAGGGAAAATAATCGATACCAGGGTGGTCAAAAAAGTAGGATTCGGTTTTGAAGAGGCGGCCATCAATATGCTGAAAGCATCTGTCTTTTCTCCGGCGATAATCGACGGCAGACCGGTTGCCGTAAGAATGAGATTTACATTAGAGTTTAAGCTCAATTAAAGGAGCACAGCATGGATGCATTATCAATTATTACAGAACTAACCGAGAGGGGGGCAGCGGCGTATCTGCTGCACCAAAACAAAGCGGTAGGCACCCGCGACTATGGCGGGTACATTTCCCCGGATCGAGGATACTGCGAGCCTGGAAGCTCCGCTTCGGCCGTGGATTGTCTGGTCTCGGTACGTGCCGCGGGCAAGACCGCCCACTCAACAGCGGATCTCGAGGAAGCGGCATTGCTGTATCTCGATCACCTGCTCTCCAGTCAGCATCCCGACGGCACTCTCGATTTGAGAGAGACCAATTTTCACTGCACCGCGACGTTGGCATTTACCCTGCAGTACCTGGCAGATACGTTTCGCCTTTTGTGCGTGTCGCGCGAAGCGTCGCAGGGAGATTTCGAGCAGACAGCGGCGGCCAAGCTGAAAACATATCTTATTAATGGCATATCCGCTCTATCAGCCAGCGGATTTCACACGCCTAATCACCGTTGGGTAATAACCTCGGCTATATCTCATATTCAGCAGCTTGCAGAAGACTCTTTACTCTTTATATCCGACGCCGAGCGCAAGGGTCTGGAAGCTGAGCTGATCCGGTATCTGGGAGAAGGTATCGATATGGATGAATACGGTGAGTACACGGAGAAATCCGCTGGCATATACAATGTAGCCTGCAATGATTCACTGCTTAT
>JABGPX010000323.1 GCA_018644745.1 Spirochaetales bacterium | reverse complement strand
ATCGAGAAGCAGAATGTCCTCTTAGGCCCTCGGCGTATCGCTCCAGTCTGTTGGGTCGCCGCCGGATGGGATTGTGCAGAAGCTTTCGAACATATACATCGTAATCTTGATTATTTTTCTTCGGACACTCGATTAACTGAAATTTTTATAACCACCGGACGAAAACCAGATTTCGATCTGAACGATCAGGAACAGAAAATTCTCGATCTTGTATCGGAAAGCCCAAAATCGGCGATTCAGTTGGTCGAAGAGCTCCAGGTCGGTCATCCCGTATTACTCAGGCTCCAAAGACTCGAGCAGGAGTATCTGATCCAACGCTGCGGACTTACTCCGACGGATCTGCTTCATACGACGGATACAATTTCCTTGTGGGACAAAGAGGCCGCCGAAGCGTATCTTGAACTGGTGAGTGCCGCTGCCGGTAGAAAACCTCAAGCGCTTCGTGAGGAAGTATTTACTCTTATTTCCGAGCGTCTTGTCTTTGAACTGGTGAAGAGACAGCTTCCTCTCGATTATATGGGAGAGGATCTCGAAGATTCGGCAACCGGGAAGGCATTGTTTGATACGCTTCTGAAGGGTGGGAATCCTTATTTTGATCTTTCTGCGGAGCTCAAACAGCCGGTTATCGGCCTGGGCGCGGCAGCGACATTTTTCCTCGAAGATCCGGCTCGGCGTTTATCAGCAGAACTCATAATTCCTGAGCATGCTGAAGTAGCAAACGCTGTCGGAGCGGTTACCAGTTTGGTCCAGGTGCGGAAGAAAGGAAGCATTTCCCCCTCCCCGGAAGGAATGTTTCTGCTTTCTGGAGTTCCAGGGAGTTATCAATATAAAAGCTTCGATGAGGCTCATGAGAATCTTGTCACAATGCTCGAGAGAGAGGTCAAGATCCTTGCAATCGAGGCGGGCACCGGCGATCAACAAGTGGAAATTGATTTCGAGGACCGGATGAGTATGGCCGCCGACGGCACTAAGATTTTCATCGAGCGTAATGTTATCGCCGGAATTACCGGTATTCCCGTATCTTAGTAGGCAGGCTCTACAGCTCTGGTTTTTCGGCGCAGGTAGTCGTATATTTTTATAAAATATATGAAAGCAGGGAAATCATCAGAAATATCCGTACACAGATCAATTCTCGCGTTCTTGCTGGTTTTTGTGCCTGTTCTGCTCATTGTTGTCGTTTTCGGCATAACTGATTACAGCCGTGAATTCCGTTCTGAATCGGCTCTTGTTGAGATAAACGAAGAGCTCTTGATAGAATTTCAACGAACCCTTATCGCGAATCAGCTCAACGCCACCCTCGAGGATGTAAAATTTCTATCGAGGCAAGCGAATCTGATCAGATACTTGAGCGGCGGATACAAAGAGACATCATCCGGAGCGCTTAGTGATGATTATATTTCCTTTCTTCGACGGACGCAGGTGTACGGGCAGCTGCGAATTATCGATATGGCCGGCATGGAGAAGGTAAAAATAGAATATCAGAGCGGTGATTTCGGGCCGGCCGCAGACGCAGACCTTCGAAGCAGGGCTGACAGCAAATATTTCGCGCAGGCTTCAAATCTTTCCCCCGGTGTTATTTATGTTTCGGCCCTCGACCTGGATATGGAAAAGGTGAATCCCAGCCAATCCGAGGAACCGGTCATTCGATTTTCCACACATATTTCCGATCCGGAAGTCGGGATTGATGCGGTACTGGTCCTCGATTACATGGCGAAAAATATCATCAAACTGGTAGCCGATGCCTCTAACATCTCATATGGCAATACGATGCTTCTCAATCCTGACAGTTATTGGCTCTATAGCCAAAACAGCGCGGAAGAGTGGGGATTTGTCTATCCCGAAAGGTCTCAGCGGACCTTCTCCGCCGATTACCCTGACGCGTGGGAATCGATAAAGAAGATGGATAATGGTGTTTTTCGAACCTCCGAATCTACATTTATCTTTACAACGGTCTATCCGTTGATGGACCCGCGGATGGATTTACCAAAATCCATGTGGAAAGTGGCTCACGATTTACAGGAGGGGTATTTCTGGCATCTTGTATCATATGTTCCTCATACTCTGCTCTACGAGAGAACAGCGG
>JABGPX010000069.1 GCA_018644745.1 Spirochaetales bacterium | reverse complement strand
ATTGTATCTGAAACCCATGCTGGACGCGGAATTTGACCTGGTTCCGAAGGCGACGATGCAGAGTGTATTTCACTATATATCTATATTCCTGGTTTTGTCGGCCGCGGCCCTTATCCTGGCCGGTCTAGAGGCCTTTCCGGAAATCGATACTGAAATTCTTGTGAAATTTATCGGCGCAAATTTCATACTTTTCGCACTTGTTCAGATTTTATATGCCTTCAAAAATCATGTGCCGAAACCGCTGATTGCAATGTTTCAGTGGACACTCTTTCTGCCGATTGGTGTGCTCTGCGTCCTCTAAATCGCTAAGCTCTTTTTATTGAAAATCCTGATAGAAAGCAGATAAATAGCCGTCGCAACCGCGAGCAATACCAGGCTTGCGACGGCTCCATAAGCACCCTTCGCTAAAATTTTGTCAATATTGATAACCGAATAAAGCGAGATATATCTCAAACCTTCAAACTTTTCACTGGCATCTGAGACCATTTTAACAACTAAGAAAGCAACCGGTATGCCGCCTCCCAATGCGAGAGAATACCTGGCCTCGTTAAAGATACAGGAAAAGAAGAATGCGAGTGCGGCGATAACCGCCAGCACCAGATATGTAACGAGATTGAGCAAAAGAAAGGGCCCTATGCGCAGCAGCCCGGGATACATCGCCTCGCCCATCAGAATCAAAATCCCGATGGTGACTATAAAAATGGCGGCCAATCCGGCGAGCAGGAACGAAACCTGGGTAACGGCTATCCGAACCCGGGAATTTGGGGTAGCCAGCAGATACGCCATCGATCCGGTGTCCACATGCTTCGCGACAAGCTTGTTTGCCGCCAGAACAATATAAATTGCTGGAAAGACTACGATGATAAATCCATAGAAGTAATGCCCCAGGTAACCGGTGAAGTCCGAGCCCAGGTTATCGAACCCGAATGCTTTCAACATACCTTCCGGAAGCAGCTCGAACATCTGCTCCATCTTCTCAATACTATCCGGGTCGTACATGCTCACTGCGGTCATCACATATATCAATAACATCACCGAGATAAAAAGTATAATCGGCCAATTGGATTTCAAGTTTGCAATGAATAAAGATTTAATCATCGGATTCACCATCTCTTTTGTAGTATTTCATAAACACATCCTCCAATGACTGCTGCTGTGCGTACAGGCCTACGACACTGCACTTTGCCAGCGTGCTAAAAAACTCACTGTAGTTATGCCCGACAGTTATTTGAACTCTGTGCTCGGATATCTTCTCCGGAGAAAGTTCTTTGAGTTTCTTGATATCTGAAGAATCCGAAAGGGAAACGGTATATGTTTTCTGCTTCATATCACTGAGAGCCTGAATGTCTTCTACCGCGACAATTCTACCCTCTTTGATTATACCCGCTCTGGTGCAGCTCCTCTGCACTTCTTCGAAGATATGGGAGGACATCATGATCGTCTTGCCTCTCGCTTTCTCGCTCTCGATAAGATCCATAAATACGTTCTGCATGAAGGGATCGAGTCCGCTGGTAGGCTCGTCGAGAATATATACCTCAGGATCATGCATAAAGGCGGTAACAATAGCGAGTTTCTGCTTCATTCCCTTAGACATCTTTTTTATTTTACCGAGCGCATCCAGATCAAGCTGGTTTATCAAAAAATCACGCCTTGTTCGGTCCTTCATCCCGCGCATCTCGCCCATGAATTTCAAGAACTCTATTCCCGTCATGTTATCAAGAAACGCAGTTTCCCCCGGCAAATATCCAATAATCTTCTGAAGTTCAACTGAGGAGGTTCTGCAGTTAAGGCCGTTAATTGTGGCCTCCCCGCTGTCAGCATTTGCAAAACCCAGAAGGTTTCTGATTGTGGTAGTCTTCCCGGCGCCGTTCGGTCCCAGATAGCCAAAGACTTCTCCCTTTTTGATAGAGAAATCCAAATCGAAAACACCTTTTCCGCTCTTGTAGGTCTGAGTGAGTCCTTTAACTTCGATCATGTAACACCTTCTCCTGACATATCCATGTCAATATCTGGGTCTGCCGGCTTAACGGCGGCTTTCGCGATTTCTTCGGCTGCGAGCTTTTTGCCATGCGCGCTTACTCCAAGAGCCG
>JABGPX010000277.1 GCA_018644745.1 Spirochaetales bacterium | reverse complement strand
CCGCCGTAAGGCGCGGCCATGGCTTTCAGCATGGCAAGCCCGCCGGATGCTTCGGCGGGGAAAAACTTCAATACCTCGAGATCGTACTCGAGGGCCTGTTCGATGTTCGTCGGAGAATTTACGCCGGGTGTTATCGGATAGCCGTTTTCCACGCAAAAGCTGACTATCCTCGGATTGAATCCGGGGGCGACGATAAAGCGGGCCCCGGCGTCGACAGCCTTCTGCACCTGAATAATTTTGAGAACGGTTCCCGCACCCACCAGGAGCTCGGGCAGGGCTTTTGACATTCGCCCGATAGCTTCCTCCGCAGCGTCTGTCCGAAAAGTGATCTCCGCAACTCCAAGGCCTGCTTCGAGGAGCGCCTCGCCTAGAGGAATCGCGTCCTCAGCGTTTTCTATCTTTACTACCGGGATGAGCCTGAGTTCACCCAGTTTTGTGAGGATTGCATTCACGGTATTTATTGTACTCCCATCGCTCTGAGATTCTTAAAAGAGATTTCCATTGAATCGAAAATGTTCCGATCTTTGAAGGGCTTATCCTGCTCAACCGAATACCAGCGAACCCCCGACTCCTCCGCAGCGGCGAATATCTCCGACCACTCTAAATTTCCTTCGCCGATTTCTGAGAAAACCGGGTCGCGTCCTATCATGGAAAAATCCTTTATATGAAGAACCGGTATTCGGCCGGCGGACTTTCTTACCCATGCGGCCGGATTTGCACCGCCCCGCTGCACCCAGTGGGTGTCGATTTCGAAACAGACTGTTTTCGCATCGGACCGCGCGAAAAGGACATCCATGAATGTTCCATCACTGAATTTTTCGAACTCACCATCGTGATTGTGGTAACCAAAGCGGATACCCGCATCAAGAAAACGCGCTCCTATGCCGTTGAGCTTTTCGGCGAGCTCTTCGGCCCCGCCTTCACGAAAATACTCGTTGCCCGGTCCGCCGATAGCCGAAAATGTACAGTTATATGTTTTGAGCTTTTCTATAGTTTCATCCGGTTTTTCGAGGAAAGCCGCAAGCCCCTCGTGGGTAGCGCAGCAATACAGTCCGGTCTCATCGAGACAGGAACGGACCCTGGAAGCCGGGATATCCCCGATTCCTGATATTTGTACCGCTTCGTATCCGATGGCCCTTACTTTCCTCAATGTTTCCAGCAACCCTTTTTCATCCCGGCAATAGTCCCGAAGGTTGTAGAGGGTAACTGCGATTTTGCTATCAGGAATATTCATATCAGCTCCAAAGTTAGTTAGATTTTATTCGAATCAGCCCGGTAAAAGTGCAGTCGAAAACCACGGGACATACGTTATAAGCAGTACCGAAATCAGAAGGATGAGAAAAAACGGAATGACATTTCTGTACACCTTTACCAGCGGTTCATTAAATCGATACGACGCGAGAAAAAGGTTTAGTCCGACCGGTGGAGTAAGGTAACCGAGCTCGAGATTCGCAAGGAATATCACACCGAGGTGGACTGGATGAATACCGAAAATTTCACCGAGTGGAATTATGAGCGGAGCTACAACCACTATGGCCGAAAAGATATCCATCAAGCATCCGGTGATAAGAAGCGCGATGTTGAGCAGTATCAGGAATACATATTTCGAAGAAATATTCGCTTGTACCCAGGCGCTCATCTGAAAAGGGACCTCAGCATCGACGATGTAATAGGATAATCCTCTCGCCACGGTGAGAATGATGAGTACACCGCCGATAATCGGCACTGCTTTCATCGCGGTTTTCGGCAAATCCTTTACCTTGATATCTTTGTGAATAAATACTTCCAGTATAATCGTGTAAAGGACGGCAACCGCGGAAGTCTCCACAATCGTCATTATCCCTAAAAAATAGCCGGTAAGAATTATGATCGGAAGCAGCAATTCTCCGGCGGAGAATTTTACTGCATCGAAAGCTTCTTTCACCTTGAAAGGAGTGGTCGGCAGTTTATTTCTCATCGCCGTGACGACGCCCATCGCGGAGATGGCGATTACCATGAGCAGTCCGGGAATGATGCCTCCCAAAAACATATCCTTGATACTGGTCTGGGATACCATGCCGTAAAGGATAATCGGCAGGCTGGGAGGAAAGAGCAGCCCGATACTACCGGAGGCGGTCAGGAGACCGTGGGTGAATTTTTCCTTGGCCCCGTTCTGAATAAGGACATAAGAGAGCAGTGCGCCCAGAGCGAGAATAGTGACTCCGGAAGCGCCGGTAAAAGTAGTAAAAAAAGCGCAGACAATAACCGCTGCGACAAAAAGTCCCCCTGGAATCCACCCGAAAAACGCGCGAAAAAGCCTGACCAGCCTTTTCCCGGCTTCGCTTTCGGAGAGCAGGAATCCCGCGAGGGTGAACAACGGTATGGCCGGAATTGATGGGCTGATCAGCATCGAATACGCTTCGTTTGGTATGACCTCGAGAGAACCGCCGGATTGGGTAAACAATAAAATGGTGATGCCGCCGAGAATAATAAAGAGCGGGGCGCCGAGTATCAGCGTACCAAGAAGAAGAATAAATACGGGCCAGCGAAGTTTATGCGACGCGGACCACATAAAGTCTGAGATTGAATAGAAGAATTCCGGAACATTCGGAAAAATCAAATATAGGATATTAATGATCGGATCGACGCAGACGAGAATGCCTATCACAATTCCCAATGCAGGAATCCAGCGATCTCTCCTATCAATGGTTTTACCGAAAATAAACCGCAGAGTCATACCGAAATATCCGATCGGCATAATTGCACCGATAATCCGCACGGGAAAGAGTCCAACGGTTTCTGCCGGATCAAATCCGGTGAGCACGAAACCGAGCGCACTTATGGAAAGCACGATTCCGACAGCCACGGATACCAGATTGATACCGGCGGCAACCCACCTTTTTATGTTGTCAGAGAGCGCGTCGAACCCAGCCGTAAGCGCCAGGTGATCACCGTGCCTTGACGTAATCATTCCTCCGAGAAAAGTTACCCATACTACCAAATGCGAAATATATGCTGAGGATCCGGGAACTCCTGTGCCGAAAAATTTCCGCATGATGATTTCGATAAGCGGAAAAATCGAGAGAAGAATAATTGCAGTAAACGAAAACCCGTTTTCGATACGGGTTCGAGACAACTTCATTGATGATCTATTCATTGTTAGCGCGATACTCGTCCCTGAGCTTCTTCACCCGTGTATATATTTCAGGAGTAATACTGGTACCGACCAGAATGTCATGTCCCTGAGTTACAATTTCGTCCCATTGAGCGATGGTCTCATCGTCGAACTCATTGATTACAAGACCGTTGTCCACCATGATCTGAATCGCGTCCGCTTCGAGCACCATTACCTCTTCATACAACGGATACATTACCGCGCGGCTGGCCTCCGTTAGTTCTTCCTTATATTGTTCAGGAACTCTTCTCCATGATTTTTCGCCGATTACCAGTCCGGTAATAAGCGGGGCAACCTCGATATTGCTCATGTTCGGAGCAAGAGCAAACCATTGATAAATCGCTGCGATAATCGCCGGGGTATGAAATGCCTCGGCCATGCCGGACTGAAGCCCGAGCAGAACCTCTTTTGTATGCAGCGGTATCGCGTCAAATCCCATCGCCCGCCAGGCGTACAGGATTTCTTCATCCTCAGCACTTACCGCCAGACGCTGCACTTGAAGATCAGCCGGTGACATAATCGGCTCCTTCCCAAAAAAGCGGATCCAGCCGGAAGATGCGAGGCCGAGTAGCTGAAAGCCTTTATCTGCCATTACGTCCGCAAAGTCTTCATGGGTATTCTCAAGCACGTGGGTCAATTCGTCATTGCCTGAAAAAAAGAGGGGTAGCACCAGTGTCAGGATGTCTGATGTTATCCTATTTAAGCCCGTTCCCGAAAGAGCAGCGCCGTCGAGCTGACCGATGCGAACTTTCCTGATCATATCAGACTCGTCCCCGGCTATGCCTCCGGGATAGATTTTGAGAGTAACCCGGCCGCCGGTAATATCTCGCCATGCCACTGCAAGGCGTTTCATCGCGTCATCCCATGGCGTATCCACCGGGCCGAGACTGCCGATTTTCAGGGTGAGAGCACTCGCCTGAGATAATGGAACAAAACAGACAAGAAAAATTAAAATTACTATACGTATACCTTTCATTAGTATTCTCCTAATCAATCAATAAAGAAATAATTGTCAATGTGTTCAAGAAGCCAGGCAGCTTTTTCCTGGGTTATAATGTTGAGCAGTTGAGAATCTGGATCGGTAGATTCAATTTCCAGTGCGGTATTGAGCAAATCGCGAAACTCATCGACATCGTGTATTTTCGTAGATACAGAAGATGCTAATGCGACGTAAGGTCCTGGTTTTGTTCCTGCTGAGAGCTCAACAGCCCTCTGGAAATGAAAACGGGCTTTTTCCTCGCTACCGCCAAGCATTTCCGGGAGACCGCCGTAATAAGAGATATAAAACTCATGAAGGCTGCCGGCGCCATAGGTCTCATCTATCTCCAGCGCCCGGTTCAATAATGAAATCGCTGCGTCCCGGGTCATCCCGAGTCCAATGTCAAAAGTATCGATAGACACCGCTCCCATCCATCCAAGACCGCACCAGTAAAGAAACGGGATGTCGTCATCTTTCATCTCCGGAAGAAATGCGCTCAAGTCGCCGATGAGCGCTGCTTCCCGGAAGCCAGGATGCCGTACATCGAGAGCATCGAGTACATAATTACGGCCCCGGATATACATTTTCTTCGCACGGATCCGCATCACCTTTCTCTGCTCAAATTCCTCATCAGGCAGACGCTCTGACGGTGCCTGAATAAATGCATTGGCATACATGATAAAGCCGGTACCGGTGGTCAGCAAAAGTCCTTCATGTTCCGGCGACTGAGTGAGCAGGATTTCATAGAGCTTCAACGAAAAAGGAAGAGCGTCCGCGATGAGCTGTGGGTCTTCGTCGCCTGTGAAAACAGAGCCTCCGTCGCCGGAAAGAGAATCGATTACTGTATTAATCGCCAGCTGTTTTATTGAGCAGGAACTTAATACGAACAACACGGCGGTTAGAATAGAGAGAAGTTTGAAGTTATTGTTTTTCATTGATATTTTCCTGCCTAATAATGACAAAGATGCGACTCGTTATCAAGCTTCGCGTTGGGCTTTTACTTTTCTGAGACAATTGCACGATTTTTTAACAGCCGCGTCAGCTCCCGATCAAAGGAATTGGAGAATGATGCGATGTCCTTTGGGGTGGCTGGCCTGTGGCGCTCCACCTGTATTCCGCTTTCCCTAAGATCGTACATGAAGTTCCTCATTGACAAACGTTCTCCGATATTATTTGCCGAATATACGGTTCCACGATCATTTACCGCTGTAACACCTTTCTTTACTAGCTCGGAGGCGAGAGGAACGTCCCGGGTCACCGCCAGGTCACCGATTTCCGCCTCGCTTACGATCCTAGAATCAGCACTGTTGGTGTCGGATTCGACAATAATATCGGAGACATATTTGGACTTTTGGAGCGGGAGAATCCGGTCCGCCACAAAAATCGCTGCGACTTTTCGGCGATTGGCCGCGCGCATTATTATCTCGCGAACCGCTTTCGGGCAGCTGTCGGCATCGACCCAGATGGTCATGGTATGCCGGCTCTAAAAAGCACGGCGGTGCCGGCGATCTCAAATTGGCATGACGAAGCGGGAACAACAAAAGAATCACCCTTTTTGTACACAGCGTCTTCATTTCCGGCAACACATTTAGCGACGCACTCGCCTTCGATAACTAAAAATATCTCGAATCCGCGGGTTGAAAGAGAACGAAAAGGGGCCTGATCTGTTATGCTGATTCGGGCCAATTCAAATTCCTTTGCCGGTGTTGGGAACACCATTTCACCGCTCACCCCGGGCTGCCCTTCGAGAATTGGCACCGGACCGGAATTGAAAGTAAGAGTTCGCAGCAGTTCATCCACGTCTATGTGCTTGGGTGTTAATCCGCCCCGGAGTACATTA
This sequence comes from Spirochaetales bacterium, assembly GCA_018644745.1. The sequence goes on along the minus strand of JABGPX010000277.1, from coordinate 7,251 downwards.
TCCGAATTGGCCATTAATTCGATGCCCATCCCCTTGAGATACGCATGGAGTTCACCCGCGCCGAGATAGATAGCCTGACCGGGCTGAAGCTGATAAATATTGAGCAGCAGCGGGCAGATAACACCGATATCCCCGGGAAACTGCTCGTTCAGGTTGACCACCCAGTCAAAGCGGTCCTCGCCTTTTCCGGCCGCAAAAGCGCAGACTGCCTCGGCGACCCTGCCCTTTTGCCGGTCGTTTAGGCTCATAACACCGCTGAAGAATGCCTTGAGGCCTTCCCGATTCGGCTGCCCGCGTAATTCATGTACCAATGTTTCGAGGCTGCCGCTTCCTGCTGAGGAAAAATCATCGATAATAAGCTGTATATTACGAAATCCGCACATCGCCCAGAATGGCGTAACGGCGCAGATTATCTCCGGTTTATGATTATCATCCCTATAGTTTCTACTCGGCCGGTCTACGGGTATGCCCTTCTTGTTTTCTAGTTCAAAACCCTTCCGCGCCTGCTCGAGGTTCGGATGGGATTGAATCGAGAGGGCCTGTTCGGCGGCGAGAACTTTGAAGAGAAAAGGCAGCCGACCGTTATGAGCCTTTGCGGCCGCGGAGCCGAGGACAATATCGGGATTCTCGGAAATCAGCTCGGAGAGAGGCCTCGTGTCTTCCGGAGTAATTACCCGCGAAGGAGATTTCGGGTGGACGCCCATCCAGAGCTCCGCTTTTGGTGTTCCGTCTGGATTCTTTTCGCCAAGAAGAGCCGAAATCAGGCTTGGAGAGCCCCATGCGTACTCCTGGACTGTATTCTCCAAGAGATAGAAGTTTTTTTCCATTAGTAACCTCTGCTGCTCCGCCCCGCACCTGCGAGCTGTTCGACAAGTTTTTGCGCTCCCGGGAGCTTTGCATGAAGACTCAATCCCTGGCTGAGATACTCCTTGGCAAGATCCAGCGAGTTTTCTTCGACATAGATTTCGGCAATTTTCTTGAGGAAATAGGCGGTATCTTTTGGTGAAAAATCCAGGTCGACAAGCTCTTCGAGACGACGCACCAGTTCGGCATTCTCGATCTTGCCAGGCAGCCTTGTGCAGCCAAGCAGCCGCAGTTTGTCTATAACCTCTCTGAAAAAATGCCTGAAGTAAGGACTCTCCAGTTCGTAGGGTACGGTGCTCAACAATAGGTCGAATGCCTTGAGAAATTCCTCGTCCCGTTCGTACTCTTCGGCAAGGAGAAACGCGCAATCCATGAAGTCCTCACGGTCGAGGTACCGTGTTATATCGTAATGCTTGGTTGTAACCAGGCTGTCGTAAAGATCTATAGCCTCCTTTTCATTTTTATGAAGGAGATCGAAAAAAATCAATTTTGCCATGCTATCCGGATCGTCAGTTCTCTTCTTGAGGAACGCGCGATAGTCAAAACTCGAGCGATGAATAATTTCCCTATTGGTACGATCATAAAAGATTCTCTTGTCGGGATCGCTCAGAACCTGGTAGGCCGAGATGAGCCGCCTCATCATTGCAGCGTTTTTACCCGAGGGCTTTAGATCAGGGTGGAAGGTTTTGGCTTTTTTTCGAAAAGCTCTTTTTATCTCGCTTGCGGTGCAGGTTGGCTCTACATCGAGAATCTGGTAATAACTCTTCAATTTCCCTCCCTAGCAGCAATAAATCTATTGAAAACGGGCCACAGTATACCGGTTTTGCACAAAATTACCAAGGCTTAGCTTGATTGCTGTTGACACCAGAGCAATTCTCAATATGAACAATTCCTCAGTAGATAGAATGCAAGTGTGCAGGCTATAGTCGTATTCGATCGGTCATATTGAGAAAGGCCGAAATCCGCTGAAATTGCGCCGGGAGTTCTCATTTTGAACGATAAAAAAGCATCCTTACATATGCCGTCGATATGACTCCTAATCAAATAGATCAAAATGAGAACTCCTCTTGACACCAACCCTCTTTGTCAATTATGCAAAACTATGGAATCAGAAACAATCATAGACCTGCAAGACCATACGCACCGAAGACAGAATCCCCTTACCGGAGAATGGATATTAGTCTCTCCTCATCGAACGAAAAGACCATGGCAGGGAAAGACCGAAAGCCATACATCCGACGGTCGGCCGGAATACGACCCGGGCTGTTATCTGTGCCCCGGCAATACTCGAGCGGGCGCTAAGGTGAACCTGTCTTATACGGGAACCTATACTTTTGCTAACGATTTCGCGGCCCTGCTGCCGGACACACCAGTCGGTAATTTCAACAATTCGGATTTGCTTATCGCCGAAGGAGAACGGGGTATCTGCCGTGTAATTTGCTTCTCGCCGCGCCACGACCTTACTCTTCCACGGATGGAGATTTCGGCGATATCCGGAGTTATTTCAACTTGGCAGGATGAATATAGCGAACTCGGCTCCCATGACGGTATCGGGTATGTTCAGATTTTCGAAAATAAAGGCGCGGTAATGGGCTGCTCGAATCCTCACCCTCACGGTCAGATATGGGCAAATTCATCTATTCCAGACATTCCTCAGAAGGAAACAATCAATCAGGAGAAATACAGCCATAATCACGACGGGTGTCTTCTCTGCTCCTATTTGGATCTTGAAATCGAAAGAAGCGAACGAATTGTAGCTGAAAACCGATCTTTCGTTTCATTAGTACCATTCTGGGCAACCTGGCCCTATGAGACGATGGTGCTTCCTCGAAGGCATATGACTTCGATTCTTGATTGCACCGCCAATGAGGCACAGGACTTGGCGGGAATTCTCAAAAAAACTACTATCAAATATGACAACCTTTTCAGAATGAGTTTTCCGTACTCAATGGGGCTTCATCAGAAACCGACGGATGGCAGGAACTATGATTCATGGCATTTCCACCTTCACTTTCTCCCCCCCCTTCTCAGATCAGCAACAGTAAAAAAATTCATGGTTGGATACGAGATGCTGGCGACACCGCAGCGGGACATAACCGCAGAGACGGCAGCGGAAAATTTGAGAGATGCGCCGGAAATACATTTTCTGGAGGCCGAAAGCACAAGCTAGTAGACACATCGAAAAACTCACATTTTTGCCTGCCGACAGGATGATATCCCGAATAATATCGGGGTTTTTCGTATGTGGTGTAGGTCAGGCAGCAGTAAATAGAGGTGCCCTAGTCCGAAGCCAGCAGTATACTGGTGAAAGGCTCCCGCGAGCGAAACTCCGTGCCAGGGAAACCTTTCGTATATTTCTCATTATTCTGGAGTACACCAGATTCATCATAGAGAGGGAGCCAGCCCTCAGATGACAAAAACTCATTCGGCCGGAACCTGGTCTTGTACCCCATGTGCCGATTCCCCGCCACCGCATAACCGAGATAGAACATCGAACTGCCGTTCCGCACCGCAAGCGCCAGCGCCTGGATTATCGAATAGGTTCCCAGGCTGCGATCGGCACGGTCGGTATCGTAATAGCAATATACCGCAGAGATCGATGTGCCGGTTATATCAAGATGCATTACCGATACGAGATCGTTACCCTCAAAGACGGACAGCTGGGTATTGCCAAAGGTATGATTAAAGAATGCTCGAACATAATGCTTATAACTGCCGGCGGATTGTTGTTCGAACCTGTGCTGGTGTTTCCGGTAAAGATCAAAAGAAATCCTGCTTGCAGCGGGGATGCCGAGAGTCGTTACAAGATCGCGATTGGCGGAGAAGAGCCTTCGAGCCGAACGTCCCGCTTTGTATCCGGACATTCTCACGCGAAGAGGAACGCATCTCGTGCACCCCTCGCATACGGGTCTGAAGTAATACGTGCCGAAATGGCGGAACCCATTGGCAAGAAGGCGATCGGTTTCATCAGATGACAAATTCTGAGCCAGAAAGTTTTCCGCAGAGAAAATACGGTCGGGAAGATACGGACAAGACGTAGTGCTGTCTTTTAGCTCGAGGAACTTCATCAAGGAAACTCCTGCAAACCTTCAAGGCGGTCTTGAGCTTGACTTGCCTGCCGGGAAACCCGTATAAAACCCTTGGGAAAACGAGGCCAATACATGGAGGAATCCTAATGAATATTTCTAATCTGCAAAAGACACGCTCCCAATACAATCCAAAATTACCTGAGATTTTCACATCATCTCTCGACTCGATAGGAATCGAACTCGGAGCACCAACAGAATCAGTGTCCGATCAGGGAGATCTCAAGCAGCTCTTCAAAAAAACCTACGGGAAACCTGTTGTACGTTTTGTCCCAGGTGAAAATCCCAACAAGGGAGCGAAGATCCGAGTAGGTGTAGTTCTTTCAGGAGGACAGGCACCGGGAGGGCATAACGTAATCGCAGGTCTTTTTGATGCGGTTAAGAAGGCCAACCCCGAGTCCGCGGTCTACGGGTTTCTTGGCGGCCCTTCCGGGATACTGGAGAACAAAGCAATCGAGCTTACACCGGAATTCGTCGATCAGTACCGAAACACCGGAGGTTTCGATATCATCGGATCCGGTAGAACAAAAATTGAGAGTGACGAGCAGTTCGAGCTTGCTCTGGAGAACTGTCTCAAAAGAGAGCTCAACGCCCTGGTCGTAATCGGCGGCGATGACTCGAATACAAACGCGGCTCTTCTCGCCGAGTTTTTCGCGGAGAAAGGTTCGGATGTTGGTGTAATCGGGGTGCCTAAGACTATCGACGGCGATTTAAAGAACGATATGATAGAAATATCTTTCGGGTTCGATACTGCTACCAAGACTTATGCCGAATTAATCGGTAACATTGAACGGGATACCAATTCCGCGAAAAAATACTGGCACTTTATCAAGCTGATGGGAAGATCCGCCTCCCACATCGGTCTCGAATGCGCTCTGCAGACGCAGCCGAACATAACGATTATCTCTGAAGAAGTGGAAGCCGAAAGAAAAACATTGAACCAGATTGTGAAAGAAATGACCGCGACAATAGTCAAACGATCTGAGAACGGTGACAACTTCGGAGTCGCTCTTATTCCCGAAGGTTTAATTGAATTTGTTCCTGAGATGAAACACCTCATCGCTGAACTCAATGACTTGCTGGCGGATAAAATCGATTACTTCTCAACCCTCAATACCTTCGAGTCGCAGAGCGAGTGGGTCAACAAGAATCTGTCAAAGGACTCGTCCTATGTCTTTTCTTCGCTTCCGAACAATATCCAGCGGCAGCTGCTCATGGATCGAGATCCCCACGGCAATGTCCAGGTCTCCCGTATAGAAACTGAAAAGCTCCTCATAGAGATGGTGGAGGACAGACTGGCCGAGATGAGAGCCGAGGGAACCTTTAAAGGCGCTTTCAGCGCCCAAAATCATTTCTTCGGTTATGAAGGGCGCTGCGCGTTTCCGTCGAACTTCGATTCGGATTACTGCTACGCTCTCGGTTTTAACGCGTTTCTGCTTATCTCCTTTGGGCTGACTGGATACATTTCCTCAATTAGAAATCTGTCTGCACCGGCCGCTGAGTGGGTTGCCGGAGGGGCACCCCTGACCATGATGATGAATATGGAACAGCGCCACGGTAAGAAAAAACCGGTAATTCGAAAAGCGCTTGTTGAACTCGACGGCAAGCCCTTCAAGGCATTTGCTTCCAAGCGCGAGGAATGGGCGCTCGCCACGAGCTATCGCTATCCCGGGGCAATCCAATATTACGGCCCCGACGAGGTATGCAACGAGCCGACAAAGACTTTGAATCTGGAAAGACGGTAGAGCGCCTCTATGTACTCTTACTTCGACCTGCGGCACATGCGAAAAACCCCGATTTTATACGTGAACCCACTCGGTCGGCGGAACGAAATGTGGATTTTTCGATGTGTCTCATAGCAAGTTTCACATGGTCCTGGTAATCGGACAAAACAGCGTCTGGCAGAACACCTACCAACTACCTAAGCTGCAGATGGGTAAAGTAAACCGCGCCTCCTGTGTATACAGATCGGCTGCGGGGAAAGGCACAAATCTGGCCAGAGGGCTGATTCAGCTCGGACTTGAATGCCGTCTCCTCGCTTACGCGGGAGGAGCACTTGGTGAGAAGTTTGCCGATGCGGTAGCCGATGACGGTATTCCTTCAACGATTATTAGGATTGAAACCGAGACACGCATGTGCACCACCCTGGTTCCTGATGGAGGGGAGGCAACAGAACTTGTCGAACCGGCGCCGGCGGTCAATCGCCTCGAACGCGAGGAGTTCCGCCTATCTTTCGATCACTACCTGCAAGACGCCGGTCTCCTTACCATCGCGGGAACCGCGATGACCGGAGAGCCTGATTCATGCTACCTGGAACAAGTCAACCAGGCAAAGAAAGCGGGAATCCCGGTTTTTCTCGATTCATACAGAAGCCACGGCAAAGCGGCGCTGCGGGCAGCGCCGGAGGTCCTCAAGATCAATGCCGAGGAGCTGGCCGATCTTCCCGGCCGGGAAACCAATTCCAGCAGCAAACGGGCCGAGGCGTGTAAACAGATACGAGATAGTTACCGGGTAAAGTGGCTCATCATCACCCTCGGCCGTAATGGAGCTGAGGCCTTCGCCGCAGAACGAGGATTGGCCTGCGCGGCTCCGTCGGTAACCGCGATCAACCCGATCGGCAGCGGTGATGTATTTTCAGCCGGTGTTGTTGCCTCGATTGCGGACAATCAGAACTTTGATGATATCTCGGCTCTCGCCAGGGCTCTTGAGTTGGGCACGGCGATGGGCACCGCTAATTGCCTGAACATAAAAACCGGCCATGTGGAAATGACAGATTTAGAGTCGGTAAGAAAATTAATAGAAGTAAAAGAACTCTCGCTCTGAGCGGATGCAAATACCGGTCTTCTATCAGCAGAGATATATATCTGATTCTTCCACTTCCTTCACACAAGCTTCAAAGATCCCGAGTTCAACAGCAAGATCGATACAGGTGTAACGGTTTCTGATCATCCCTGCGGGTTCGTACGCGGCGCACACTTCTCTCTTTGCGAGCCCAATAGTTTCCGGACGAACCGGGGCTCCAGCGAGAAGAAAACGATTTCGCAGGTCAGCGTACGGTACGAGTTTTTGCTGAACATCCTTTCTCATTTGGTCCCAGCCGCTTATCGCCAACTCAAGGCGTTTCTCCAGCTCATTATTGCTGCCGTGCTTTTCCCGGGTTTCTTTCAGAGCGCCCTCACGAATAGGAGAATCAAATAACTCTGTTATTCTCGCTTCCACATTCTCCCATGCCGGGCGTCCCGCAACCAGAGTAGAAATATCAAAATCTTCAATGTTGCGGGCAAAAATCCTTTCCATTAGT
>JABGPX010001018.1 GCA_018644745.1 Spirochaetales bacterium | reverse complement strand
ACGCAAAGGTTAAGCGACCAAGACCGGTGATGGGACGACCGGCAAAGCTTGATGACTACGCAATGAAGGAAAAATGATTTGGCAAGGCCACTATAGAGTATCTCTGCAGAGAAAAACATACCCGGGGACCATCCGTGAAGTATAACATTTGCGGGGCAACCACAAAAATACCAGATGAGTGATAAAATCCATCTGGCTGGACTTCCGGGCCGCTATCTGCGAAAATATGTAGATCATATATACCTATTGGGGGTTGCTTTTATGAAAAAAGCTGCGTTCTTATTGCTGACAATCAGTTTGTTGGTAGTCGGATTCTCCTCGGTATCCGCTCAGATTATTGATCAACCTCTTGTCAGTATCAGATTGACAAGACCAGAGTTGATCACTCAGAATTTATTTGGCATCAAGCGGGCAATTCTTGAAAATAGAACTGGACAAAAAATAACTGCCAGTCTCGAAGATCAACTGCTCGAATCGTTAATATCCGAAAGGCTTATCCTCCAAGCATCGGAGTCTATAAACATATTTGCTACAGATACTGAAGTTGATAACCGTATCAATCAGATGCGCTATGCGAGTGGTCCTGAGGTAACGGAGAAGCTGTATCAGCAGTTGATTGAGACGCGGCTTGGTATTGCCTATTATCAGTTTCGTGAAGAGATACGAAGCGAATTGGTAGTGCAAAAATATCTTTTGTCGGAGAAACGAGTATTATTCGAATCGATTCGATTGCCCGATGCTGTAGAGATCGAAGAGTTCTATGGACAGAATATACAAAGGTTCATACAACCAGAGGCCGTGCGGCTGAGTCAGATCTTCTTTTCCACCGCTAAACTCCAACCTGATGGGAAACTCGAAAAAGAAAAGATAGCCTTTCAGGTAGAGAGAGATATCAGAAACGGTGTCGGCGTTTTCGAGAATCTCGTTACGCTTTATTCTGATGATCCTGCATCGAGGATGAAAAATGGCGATATTGGCTACCTCTTTCGCAATGACCTCGCCGCTAAAGCACAGTTAGGAGATGATTTCTTTTCTGCGGCATTTGATCTTCATGAAAGTGAGATCAGCCCAATTGTTGAGTCTCTGTATGGCTATCACCTGCTAAAAGCCACGGAGAAGCTACCGAAGAAGATTCTATCGCTTTCTGATCAAGTACATCCTCTTGCGAATACAACTGTTCAAGAGACGATTAGCAGCGCTTTACTCAATCAAAAACAGGCGGTCGCTTTCGAAACGGCGCTACGTGAAGTCGATACCGAATTAAGAGAGAGAGCGGAGATCCAATATTTCTAGCATGAGAACCGCCAGATCGCAAACCGTGGATTCAATAATCAAAAGATTCGCTACTGTTCTGGTATTACTTATCTTCAATGGGCCAAACATACTCGGGTTACCAAATCCAGAGGTCCCGGTTTCCCATAGCAACGATCCCTTTGACTGCCTGGTTCTTAGCTGGAACCTTATTCGCGAAAAGGAATTGAGCGGCACAGATCCTCCAGATTTGATTCTCGACTCTTGGATTGGAGCAGTTGCCCAGCTACGCTTTAGGGACATCAATACAATTGTGGAAATTATTATGAGAGCGTCCGTGGATTATCAGATCGGGATTCGAGTATGATTGCGGATATGATAAGCTTGAATACATAGAAGGTAGTCGCGCTTATGAGCAGCATTGAAGGAGTGACATCGGTTGTTGCAGTTGGCAGCTGCAAGGGAGGAGTGGGTAAAACCACTGTATCGGTGAATCTTGCATTGGCTCTACGTAGAATGGGTTCGGAAGTTGGTCTCTTTGATGCGGACCTCTACGGACCGAATGTCCCACTCATGTTGGGCTTACGCACGAAAAAAACATATGAGCCATTTGCATTTCAAAATAAAGTCACGGGGAAAGCAGTTTCATTCATACCGCTGTACAGCAAGGAGGAACGGCGTTATATCGAGCCGATACAGAAGTTTGGAGTTCATGTGATGTCGTTGGGATTGTGGTTCAGCGAGAAGTATGCTGCCCGGGATTCATCATTCCTAGGCAATCACCTTATTGCCCAGGTGCTCACGAGTATTAAATGGCCTCCGCTTGACTACCTTATTGTCGACCTGCCACCGGGAACCGGC
>JABGPX010000703.1 GCA_018644745.1 Spirochaetales bacterium | reverse complement strand
TCGGACCTCTTTACGTTCTGACTGACAGGCAGCTGCTCAGTTTACAATTTTTCGTCACGTGCAGCATATTCGCGGTTGTAGTTATGAACGCACTTATCGCTCGCTACGGAGCAGAGGATACAGAAGACAGACTGCTCGCTGAGCAGGCAAAAACAGAAGCCCTCCTACTCGAAGTAAGGAAACACGAACAGCAGCGAACAACATTCTTTCAGAATATTTCTCACGAGCTTCGCACTCCGCTTACGCTGATACTCGGCCCCTTGGAAAACCTTCTCGCTCGAGAAACGGAAACCCCGGCAGATAATATCGAGGATCTACTTGAGATGATGGCCCGCAATGCCCGCCGTCTGCAGGATATGATTGATCAAATTTTGGATTTGACACGGATCGATACGGGCATGGTTCGTACAAAACCCAAAGCCGGGAATATCAATTCCTGTGTTCAGGAACTGGTTGAGTCGTTCTCGGCGGTCTACTCGCAGAGGAACATCACCATCCAGCTCAAATCGGAATCTCCATCGATTGATCTTTCCTACGATCGTGAGCTCGTAGAAAAGATTATTTCAAATCTCATTTCCAACGCCTGTAAATTTTCTTCATCGGACGCATCTGTTACGGTGTACCTCAAGCGCCGGATTAGCCCCGCAGGTATCGAAATAGCTGTTGAAGACACGGGACCGGGTATTCCTGAGGATTCAATCTCAAAGATTTACGATAGGTTCTATCAAGTCGACTCATCTCCAACCCGCGAACATGAGGGAACGGGAATCGGATTAAGCATCGTCAAAGAACTTATCCAGGTTATGGGTGGAGATATCTCTACATCGAGCATACTGGGCGAAGGAACCCGATTTGATGTATTTCTGCCTGAGCTCGAATACGAAATCCAGAAACCAAAGGAGATCAAAGCAAACAAGCCCCAGACGGCCGAGTCTCCGCGGACCGTAATGGTCGTGGAAGACAATCAGGACATGCGAGATTACCTTAAGTCATGTCTCGAAGGTATATGCGATATCGTCGAAGCGATTGATGGATTGGATGGACTTGAAAAAGCGAAAACTAACGCACCTCGCCTAATAATCAGCGACGTTATGATGCCGCGTATGGATGGGATAACATTGTGCCGGGAACTCCGCAAAGACCCCGAACTCAAGTTAATACCGGTAATTCTGCTCACGGCCAGGGTATCCCACGACTCGGTAATTGAAGGCCTCAATGCAGGCGCGGTTGATTACATAGCAAAACCTTTCTCCTTCGATGTACTGAAAACTAAGGTGCAAGGGATGCTGCAGAGAGAGGCTGACCAAGATGAGGTCGCGCTGCACGACGGCCTTACGGGGCTGTTCACCCGTGCGGCCTGGGAAAAAAGTGCGGAGCGAGAACTGAAACGCCTTGAGCGTACCGGAGGTTCCGCGAGTCTGGCATTTCTCGATATTGATGATTTCAAGCAAATAAACGACGCCCATGGCCACCAAGCAGGAGATCGAGTACTATCGCAGCTTGCCAAGACGCTCGTGCATCAACTGAGGTCAACCGACTTGGTTGGACGCTACGGAGGAGAAGAGTTCGTAATTTTTCTGTCCGACTCTACCGAAGATTTCGCGGCTGCCTCGCTGAACCGAATAAAAGATCTCTTTGGCGATTTTCGGATTGCCGGTGATACCTGCACATTCAGTGCAGGCATTGCGGGAATAGAAACTTTTCGCATGGCATCGCTGGCCGAATATATCTCCCGGGCTGACTCAGCGATGTACGACGCCAAAGTCGCTGGTAAGAACAAGGTGCTCATCGCGCACTCATCTTAGAGAGGATGCGGATTCGCGCATTGCGAGACCGGTGCCGATCACTTAGAATATATATATGGTAAAAACATTGCTCATTTCGGGCGCGATTCTCCTAATAGTCGGCGGGGTCGCCGGAGTATCGATTATGTACGCTCAGCGCCAGGCTACCGAACTCCCCGAGAATAACCTGGCGGCGTATCTTGCCGCGGGACCATCTGTCGATGATCGGCCCATCATAGTTTTTGCCGGCGACAGCCTCACCCTCGGCACCGTGAGCGCAAGCTATCTGGATATTCTCGCCGCGCGTCCGGGAATGGACTCGTATTATTTCATTAATGCAGGTGACAACAGCCGTCTTGCCTACAACATAGTACTGGAACTTGATGAAATCATCGCGTGCAAGCCGGATATAGTTTCCGTACTTATCGGTACCAATGACGTGAACTCTCTCATGAGCCCAGAAAGCCAGCAAAGATTTATAGAAGATTGGAATCTACCCCAAGTTCCGGACGCCGAGTGGTTTCGTGAGAATCTTACTCAGATTGCCAAGAGCCTCACGAGTCTTGAAAATACTAGAGTTGCTTTTCTATCGCTGCCGACCGTGGGAGAAGACCCTGATCATCCTGCGTTTGCTATGGGCAGAAAATACAGCGGGATAATTCGTGAAATCGCTGAAGAATTTGGTATTGTCTATTTACCGCTGCACGAGACAATGGAGGAATATCTTAAAACCAACCCTGGCAGTACCAAACACGACTTTTCAAAAAAAAGATCTCTTATGATGAAAAATGTTCTCTCCCGCTACATCTTCAAGAGGAGCTTTGACACAATTGCCGAGAAAAATGGATTCTCTATTCATGCAGACCATTTACATTTGAGCGAAGCCGGAGCTGCGATGGTTGCGGATTTATTGGAGCCCTTTATTTTAGCTGATCGGTGACCATAACATAACCATCAGGTACATTGGGTTTCCTGAATGCTATGAATTTGAATGGATGAATATCGAGAGCATTGGAATACCATCCCTGAACGCGTTCTAGATCAACAAGATTGAACGACGGCGGATTCGCCAAAGGCAGCACAACAACATCACCGGAGAGCAGGATTTCCTCTGCCTGCCCAAGTATCTCGAAACGCGATTCGTCATTCCGGGAAAGAGCGTCTTCGATGAGATCGTCGTATCGAGAACTTGAATACCGTGCATCATTGAGTTTAGTGCCGGTTATCCACATCTGAAGAAAAGAAAGCGGGTCGGCGAAATCTCCTATCCACGTAGAAGATCCCATTGTATAACCGCCCTGCCTAATGACATTTGTATATTGATTAAAGCTGACCTGTACAATCTCCACGCTGACATCTAATAAATTTTTCCAAATGTCAGCCGCTTCGGTTGCCACGCTCTCCGCGACGCTTCCGGGTGTAACAACGATAGAAATCTCCGGCAGTCCTTTTCCTTTCGGATATCCTGCTTCTTCAAGGAGAGCGAGGCCTTTCTCTACGTCCTTCTCTACCAGCCCGGCGGGAGGCTCATAGAACCCGACAGCGGGTACCAGCGTAGTGCTGATAAAAGCGGACGCGTTGCTCCGCAGCTGGTTCCAGGGAATCAGCAACGCAAGACCCTTCCGCACGAGCGGATTATCCCAGGGCTCGGCTTCAGTTCTAAAATACAGGTACGAAGTTGCAAAGAGAGCTCCTACCTGCACTAACGATCCATTCTCCAGCAGACTGGTGTCTGCGTAATCCGCCCACAGAACATCTCCATTATTCAGCAGCCGCGAAGTCTCCACAGGATTATCAACCGAAATGAGTCTGATCCCATCCAACGCGACGTGCCAGCTGTCCCAATATTCTAAATTTCGTTCGAGGTGCATTTCATCCGCGGTCCAACTTGATAAAACAAACGGCCCGTTTGAAATAAGCGGCTCCTGTATTTTAGAATTGCTCCCGTCTGCGGGACGCTGCTCCCAACCGGTGTTTTCACGATACTTCTGATGGATCGGAGCGAAACTCATATGAGGAAGCATGCTCATAAAATGGCTCGCAGGTCGATCGAGTTCTACAACCAAGATATGAGAGCCGGCTGTCCGAATTCCCACTGAAGCAGAATCGGCTCTTCGGCCGCCGCGATAGTCAGCAGCGCCTCTTATTACATCAAAGAGAAAAGAGTACTCACCTTCGGCCTCCGGGTTTATGATCCGCAGCCAGGATTCACGAAAATCTTCCGCGGTTACCGAGTCCCCGTTGCTGAACTTCGCACGCTTACGAAGATAAAACCGGTATGTTCTGCCGTCATCGCTAATATCCCATTTGTACGCAGCACCTGGAATCGGCCGCAGGGTTTGCGGATGGTAACCTACAAGCCCTTCATAAATACCGGTAGCGATTTGGAGCTCATCGGTTCGGTAGGAATGGAGAGGATCGAGAGTGATGTCATCGGCGGTTAACGCTACTGTCATGGTGTTCTCGGCATCAGGAGCATCGACGGAATATGCCGTCGAGGTAAGAATGAACAGAGATACCACGACACAGTAAATTTTGATCTTCACTTAAGATTTCCTTCCGGCAATCTGCCGCCGGGCGTGTTAGTACAGATGGCAGGCAACCCGATGGTCACCCTGGTTGTCTCTCATCTCAGGTCTTTCTACGTCGCAAGTGCCCGGAATCATCTTTGTGCAACGCGGATGAAACGGACAACCTGGGGGCACCCGCGCGGCGTTCGGAAGCTCGCCGGACATTACCGCTCTCAGTTTCTTTCTATTCGCGGGATCAGGCTCCGGAACCGCGGCGATAAGCCCCAGGGTATATGGATGAAGAGGTCGGTCAATTACTTCCGAGGAGCCCCCTTCTTCGACAATCGTCCCAAGATACATCACACCGATTCTATCCGAGAAATGCCGAGCGTTTGCGATATCGTGAGTTATATAAAGAAAGGAAATATTCCTGCCTTCCTGCAGCTCTCTCAGCAAGAGTAGAATCTCCGCTCTGTTTGATGCGTCGACCATCGACACCGGTTCATCGGCAACGACAAACTCTGGATCCAGTACCATCGCCCTTGCGATGGAAACCCGCTGTCGTTGGCCACCGGATAAATTGTGGGGGAACTTCCCTCGGATCTCAGCTGCCGGAGAGAGCTTGACCATTTCAATAGCCCGAGTTATAGCATCTGAGCGTTCCTTTCTTCCGCCGATACCATGGATCAGGAGAGGTTCTTCTATTATCTCTCCGACCGTCATGTACGGGCTGATACTCGAATATGGATCCTGGAAAATGGCCTGGGCTTTTCGGCGGAATTTTTTTGCGGCGGACCGACGCAATGTGCTGATATCCAGATCGTCGATGAGGATCCGCCCCGCTTTTAATTCGAGCAGTTTTAGCAGCGCTCTGCCGAGAGTTGTTTTACCGGATCCGGATTCTCCAACGAGAGCCAGGGTGGTCCCTCGGGGAATCTCAATGCTCACGTCGTCCACGGCTTTAACATCAATAGACCGAAATAGACCGGACCTAGATTGAAAATAGACCTTCAAATTGTCGGCGGTTACATGAGCATTCATGTGACCTCCGATTGAGACTCGGATCTATTTCCGGCAAGCCAGCACCTGGCAGAATGGCTATTTGTTTTATCGGATGAAACAATGGCAAGGGGAGGATCGGATTCTCTACATCGGTCAAAACTCACAGAGCACCGTTCCCGAAATGCGCAGCCTTGCGGCCGATGTATAAGATCAGGGGCCGTGCCGGAAACAAAACCCGGCTTAACCTCTCCGTGAAGCCGGGGTATGCTCGCAAGAAGATCGCGGGTATATGGATCTTCAGTATGAAGCATGACATCCTCCGCCGGACCGAATTCCCGCAACTGACCTGCATACATCACCCCGAGAAGATCGCTCAGCTCGCTTGCCAAGGCAATGTCATGGGTAATAAAAACCATCGAAATACCGAGCTCCCATTTGAGTTTCTTCAGCAAATTCATTATTTGGGCCTGAACACTCACATCAAGAGCCGACGTCGGCTCATCGAGAATCATAAGTTTAGGATCAAGACAAAGCGCCATCGCGATCGCGGCACGCTGCTTCATACCTCCGGAAAGCTCATGAGCATACCGGTCGAATATATCCCGAGGAAGACCCACGTCCTCGAGCAGTCCGCGAACCCTCTCATGAGCCTGCTGCTTGTCTGCGCCGGGCTCGAGCAGGATCCTCTCGGCTAGCTGCTTTCCAATCTTCACTACAGGATTGAAACCGTTCATCGATCCCTGAAAAACAACAGAAATCTGATTCCATCTCACCAAACGGCGATACTCGTCATTTGTATAAGCCATGATATCGGTTCCGTCGAGTCTGACAGCTCCGGCATAGCGGTCTACATTTCTCGGCAGAATGCGTGCCAGAGCCATGACCAGGCTGGATTTCCCGCTTCCGGTTTCGCCAATGAGGCCGAGACCGGTGCCCGGTTCAAGCATCGAGAAACTCACCGTATTTACGGCTCTGAGCGGGCCGTTGTCGGTGGCATAATCCAATTCCAGGTCTTCGACCTCTAAAAATGCCACGATCTTTTCCCTCTCAACCGCGGATCAACAACCGGTTCCAATCCAAGAGCCAGAAACATAAATGTAACCGCTGTAAGAACAATAAGCAGACCAGGCGGTATTATCCACCACCAGTATCCTAGAAAGACCGCTCCAGTTCTAAAACCATACTCGAGAATCTGTCCCCAGGTCGGAATCGATGGATCCCCGAGTCCAAGAAAACTCAATCCCGCTTCCGCGAGGATCGCCGAAGGAGCAAAGAAAACGAGCTGGGCAAGCACATAAGAAGCGGCATGAGGCATAATATGCTTAAACACTATACGAAAACTCGAAGCTCCAAGCGCCTTTGCCGACTCCACTTCGAGCCCGGTTCGCAGCTGAAGCACCATTGTTCGAACCATAATGGTAAGACCCGGCCAGCTGAAAGCGATCAAAACGAGCAGAATGAGCCAAAGCTTCGATCCTCCGATAAACACCAGAAAAATCAGAAGCGGCAGTACGGGTATATTCGCTACAATGTCCGCGGCCCGTTGGATGAGCAAATCAACCCACCCGCCTGAATATCCGCTCATCATTCCAAGGGACATACCTATAATGGTGCTGATTGTGGCGGTCGCCACGCCGATAAGCAGAGCCACCGGTAAGCCGTATAGCAGCCCCACGGCCAGATTTCTCCCAAGAGCATCGGTTCCCATGGCTCCGTATGCGGCGCCTCCGAGCACAAAACGGGCCGATTCCAGGTGATCCTTTTCGCTTTCGAAAAGAACCCGAAGCTCAAAAGTATATTCACCTTTTAATATTGAGAAAGAGCCGTCATCCAGCAATTCGCTGAAAATTGCGGATTCCAGTGATTTTTCAATATCTGTCCGGGATGACTTTCCGCCGTCCGCGGATATCAGGATCTCCAGCAACCCGTCGAGAACCCGGTCTTCGCTGCTCACCGCGATACGAAGGGGCTCGTTTTCATAGCGGGCGTACGGACTTTCTTCACTCTTTCGGGGACCGCTGACAACTTCCCTGGATAAAACAAGCTCGGTGCCGTCCGGTCTTATAAGTACGGAGGAAAGGATCGGTGGTCGGCGGGAGTATTCCACGGTGGATACCGAAATTGAAAGAAATGAAGGCGCCTCTCCGGAGGTAATTTCGAATGTGGATCGGTAAATCCGCCGGAAAGCTCTGCCGGTAGATTCCTCAACCGCCGGCTCCTGCATATCGAGAATAACGTGCCGGGGGCCCTTTTCGTTGCGAAATATACCCGCCCACACAGGCGGAGCAGATTTGGGGTTATCCGCCCAATATCCCGGATTGGCCCAATAGTCGGAGCCGAAGTTGCGCGGATAGGTAACTACGACGATGAGCGAGGTGAGGATAAGAATTCCGAGCAGTATAACCCCGGCTTTCCCGGGGCCGCTCTTCCAGAGCTCCTTTACAATTGACCGAAACTGTTTCTCAGCCATACCGCACCCTCGGATCCAGAAAAATATACAGAACTTCGAGAATCATCCGGGCCGCGACATACAGCAATGTATATACAAATGTCAGAGCCACAATTACCATTTCATCAGGCGTGCCCGCGATAGCCTCATAGTACAATCTACCCATTCCCTGCCAATTAAATACCGTCTCGACAAGTATCGACCCGCCAAGTGTGCCGGCAAATCCCATAATCAGGCCGGTTACAATAGGAGGGGCCGCAACACGCAGGATATGTCGTCTGGAAACCAGCCCATCACTCAAGCCTTTTGCTCTGGCTACAGTAACATGGTCGGACTGAGCGATATTGATTGCGATAGTCCTTACTACATACACATACGGCCCGATACCGGCGAGAACCAGAGTAAAGACCGGCAAAAGGGCATGATAAAGAAGATCGAGGAAACGGAGGAAACCTCCCTCGGGCGGGGGGGCGCTGTACATTCCTCCCGAAGGTAAAATGCCTAAACGAAAAGAAAAGAAAAGGATCATGAGAATGCCGACCCACCATGTCGGGAAAGCATAAGAAACAGCCGAAAGGCTGGAAATCGTTCGATCGAGCCTTGTTCCGGCCCGGCTGGAGAGCCGCGCACCTACCAGAAGCCCCACCGCAGCGGTTATAACCATTGAGGTAGTAAGCAGCAGCATCGATTTCGGAATACGTTCGAGAACGATTTCCGAGACACGGTTGCTTCCGCTCGAGCTCCTCAGGGTGTGCGCTTCTCCCAGATCAAGCGAAAAGACACGAAACACCATTCCCGGCAGCCGGGTAAACCAGGGCCGATCAAGCCCGTAGAGCATCTCAAGGTCCACTTTCTGGGCAGTGAGAGCTTCTTCAAGCCGGTCCGGGTCGCGAATAGTTTCAGCAAGAGATGGGCGTATAGCTCTGAGCTGCTCGCTGATTACCGCGTCGAGCATGCGGTCGGAATACCCGGTAGCTCCAAGAGTTATCACTACAAGAAACTGGACGACAAGCAGCACCGCCAGCATTGTCAGCCCTTTTACGAGCAGACGCCTGAGAATCTGCATCCTAGTCGGTTACGTCTACATCCACGCTGCGGTCGGTCACGGTGGCTACCGAGTCGCTGTATGCGACGAGTGAAAGCTCATATAATCCGGGAAACAGCCCATCGGAAATCTTGCCGGGAATTGTCACGCTAAAAATCCCTCGTGACCCTGTCTCCACGGCCTCTTCTTTGAGCACAACCTCCCGCGTTACAGGATCGACAAGCAAGTAACGGAGCCCGAGTTTCCCGGGTCCGTTCACACTGATTGTTACAATCGCGTCCTCGCCTGGCGTCACCTGCACACCTTGAACCGGCTCGATGTTGAACGCCGGCGGATCCCCAAAATACCAATCACCGGGGCGATAAGGGTAAGTTGGATCGCGAAAAGCCGTGAGTTCGGCGAACTGCGCCGGAGGATCATACCTGGAAAGATAAAACGGCCCGTTGCTGATTACCATATGACCGTAATCTGATACCCAATCGAGAGAAGCTTGATATCTATCGGCAGCGGCTGATTGGCTGACCAGATCGACGGGCCCTATATCAAAGACTCCCTTTGGAATTGTTTGCTCTTTTTTGAATGTCTTCAGAGTTCTCTCCACCAGATTCGCATCTCTATCCATCACAAGGCTGATCCAGGGAACATTGAAACGGGAGCCGGCGGTCGCACTATAAGCGGCCCTGCGCTGTTCAAAAACCAGATCATCCATTGCCGCAAGTACTTCCCAGGGCATCGACAATGAAACGGGGCTGGCATACCCGGCTATAAGGTTCTTTTCGAAGTGCCAGTAATCCACGTACACCTCAAGGCGGCTTTCATCGATTACCCGATAGCCTCGAAAAGTCTCGAGAAAAGGCCGAGAAGTTATACCGATGGCCACTTCTATTCGTGACTTATTTTTATCGTAGGCCAGCTCATATCCCTGGGCGATTGAATAAACCACGTCTGCCATTGTGATCGGCTCACCGTGATGCCATTTAGAATCGAAATACTTGCTGTAGTCGAAGGTAACCTTGCTTATTGCCCGACCGCCGCCGGCGCTCTGCCATTCGTCTCGTTCTGCATTCCACAGCATAGCATCCGCGGGAATTGTGATAGATCGATCCGGACCCGAAGTTGCTATCTCAAAATCTGCCCGGATTGGTTCCGGGACACCCGTAAAAGGATGGTTAGCAAGCGGGGAATCGTGGAGATACTTCCAGATATCGGCACTGTACACATCACTGATTCCGCCGATCGGATTCCAGGTTGTCCGTTCAGTCCACACCCAGAGGTGTCCGACCTTTAATTCGCTTTTTCCGGGAATATAGGCTTCGCGAAGAGTCCGCATCGACCGCAGCCCGGCTACAGGATCACGGGAGATGCCTTCAACATCGGCTCGTGCGGGAAAACTATTCACAGCGGTTACGAGCCAAATTCGGACGGATTCATCGATACTCAGTTCGGTCATTCTTCTATAAATAGTGTCCCGCTCTTCTTCCGTTCGAAACTCTCCACGGAAGAGCTTCTTGCCCAGGTCATCAAGCTCATCCTGCATATACTGCCAGAATCCGATTTCCTGCCAGCCCGGCATGTTTCCGAGCCAGGGCGCGCTCATGCTGTTTACCGTCGCAAAATCGTAACGGCTGAGAGACGACCTGCCCCACCCTTCGGTATAAATGTGCCACTGAAAAGTCGCGGGATCGGTAGAATACACCGAGTTAATCGCCGCCGCAAAGGGCATGTAATTTACGGCGACTTGAAAACCTACTCGTTCGAGTTCGGCTCTAAGCAAGTCGGCGATATTTCTTCGTTCATCTTCCACACGGCCGATCAACTTGATTCGGACCGGCTGGCCTCCGAAGATCCAACTACCGCCTTCCTTCTTTGCGCCTGCGTCGGTCATAGCCTCACTAATAAGAGCTCTAGCGTAATCCGGATCGAATGTGATGCCGGATGCTGCCTCGATATCGTAAACGGTAAGATAATCATGATCCTGTGGACTCACATGAGAAATCATTGGAGAGGCTGTTCCGCGGTAAATATCCTGTGCAATGAACTCACGGTTTATAAGAAACTGTACGGCCCGGCGAACATCGGGAATGGAAAACGGATTGAGTTCCCCTCTAGGTGCCGATGCGGGATTCAAAAGAAGGGATACCGTGGACGCCGGTGCCTGGTACAGACTAAATTTATCATCTCGCTGCAGCCTTTCAGCGGCATCAATCTTAAGACCAAACATGTAGAGATCCATGTTACCCGCTTGAAGATCCCGCGAAGCCCGATCCACGTCAAAAGCTCGAAACAACAGTTTATCCGACGCCGGTCCGGGCTTGTCATGCGGCGGGGTTTGCCCGAAGGCAGTAAAGCCGGCCAGTAAAAAAGCAAAGATGGCCGCTGGTATTAGAACTCTTCGAATGAGAAGATGCATCATCAATCCTCCAGACTCCTGCTCAGCGCTTGTACCTCTTCGAGAAGGTCCTCATAAAGACTCTGTATAGTCCCGAATCCGAATTCCGTATAAAAGGAGGTTGTGGCGAAGTTTCCCGACTCATCAAAAACCCTGAGGTTCTGAGCGCCTTCACCGGTAATCGGGATATATATCCCGGCGGAGAAACGGCCTTCCCTGTTTGTCCTAGCAATAGAAATTGTGGCATCCTGCAATTGAATATAAATATTCATATCAGGCTGGAAGTTGAAGCCCTGTACCGTAATATTCTGCCCGCCCGCGCCTGCGGAGGGCGAAACATAGATATCAGGAGATCGCATAGCCTTTCCTCTCGAAAATGCTATTTTCTGGTTTACCCCTCCAAACTCCGCGAGACGGCCATCAGCCCACACCATGTATACATCTTCTTCAGACGCGGCAATACCAAAATAATCTCCAAGAAATAGCCCATATGGGAAAGCCCTGTTTGGATTGGTAGAGAAATCAGATACCCGGGTATCTCCAACCTCGAGAGAAAGCTCCTCGAGTTCAAAGCCCCAGGTTTCGCCGCTGTCGGTGGAGGTAGTGTAATAGATATGATACCGAAGATGAGCCGGATCATCCCTCATATCTCCCCACATCACGTGTATAACACCGTCGGGACCAACGGCAATTTCTGGAAAGAATTGAAGGCTGTTGCCCTCATCATCATTCAGAGCGATCGGGGTACTCCAGGTTTCGCCGCGATCAAGAGAGCGGATGAAAAACACATCCCCGTCATCCGCAGGTTTTGCTGATGGTCGAGCGGTATAAACAAGATAAAGCTCACCGTTCGTGCCCGCTTCGAGTCTCGGGAACGAGCCGCCCCAATAGCGAAAAAAAGCGTTTCGAGGCTGGAAAGGCAGTTCGTTAAAAGTGGCCGCTATAATCTCCTCAGAAAAGGTAACTCCTCCATCGGTAGATGAGGCAAAATGATATTCCCCTATACCTTCCATGCTGCCGTCGTCGGTACTATCAAGCCACGCAACATACACGTTGCCGAGTGAATCTACTGTCGGTCTCCCGCCCTGTAGAACCCGGTCGCTGCCAAACATTCCAGGAGTATCAGAGCCGCCGCCGACGGATCCAAAAACTCTCCGTACCGTCGGACTCACGTTGACCGGATCAGTCCAGGTGAGGCCCTCATCATCCGAACGAACCAGCTTTACGGTTGTGGACATCTCCCGGCCCAATAGCAGCGGCAGCTCCCCTGTATAAACAATGTCATAAAAAGTCTCAAAATGGATATAACTCAGATAAATTGACTCTTTTGCCGGATTTTCTTTGTTCGGGCCAATGGCCATCCACGGTTTATCGAGAAAGCCTGCTGAAACAGTGCCTCTCAATCTGCCGCTTGGATCTATCTGCTGATCTGCGATGGTAACCTTGCTCCGGTCGGTTGAAATTATCTGTGGCCAGCTGTAGCCGCCGTCTGATGATTTCGATAGAGCAATGCTCGAAACCACAGAGCTGGTATTAACCGGGCCGATGGAAAACTCTTCGACACCGATGGAGATGCTGGTCATGTATATATTACCCTTGGAATCAAACGCAAGCACAGGATCACCGCCGGAAACTCTGTCATCGATCAGATAGCCTGTCTGGTTGGGGCCTTCCCACGTGGCTCCCGCATCGTAGGAGACATAAGATGAATTTGATGGGAAATTATAATCGATCATAGCTACAACGATATGATCGGGGTCGTCCGGATTTACCGCAATTGTAGGTTCGGTCTGTATGGGTGATCCGCTCATATCGCGGCTTATGAGCAGGTCTCTGCTGAACGCCGGTCCGGGGCTGCGAAAAGGAACGAGGAAACCGCCGCCGGATGCCTGCAGTGAAGGATTAATCGATGATCCGACACCGCCGCCGGAACCGATTCCGCCGCCATTCAGCGTGCCGCGTTCCTGCCGGGTAAGCACATCCCATCCGGGTTTACTCGCCAGTCCCGGATCCAGCCCTTCGGCTATGAGCCAGGGTCGACCGGAAAGGTAATCATGAATCGGATCCAGTAGATCCAAATTGGGTCCCTGATTAGCCTTCACCTCGGTCGGCAGGTTTACATCGGCAAAAACACCGCCAGTAATCATCGCAAGTGTAAAAACTAGTAC
>JABGPX010000848.1 GCA_018644745.1 Spirochaetales bacterium | reverse complement strand
ACCCGTATAAAATCGTGGTTTTTCGCATATGCGGGATGTTAAAGTAGCAGTTTATCAAGATGCACTCTATTAATTATAATACCTGGAGGAAAAAAAAAACGAATTAGCGCAATTCATGCAGATCCCGAACAATGTCCTGAGTATATTCCGGTATCGCACCGCGTTTCCCTACCACAAAATCAGCTATCCGGCCGGCAAAAACCGCGCTCTCGTGAACCGTCCTTCCGGACAAATACGAGAAAAGGAAGCCCGCGCTGAAACTGTCGCCTGCGCCGACGGTATCCACAACCGTAACTTTCTGACATGTGGTTGTCGAAAAATCTGATCCGTCGAAAACAAGAGCTCCGGCACCTCCCCTGGTAACCAGAACGGTCTGCAGATTGAATTGCCTGTAAATTGATTTCACAAAGGCCTCTTCATCGGCCGGGGTGCTGACGGGCTTTTTATAAAACAACTGAGAAATAACATCGACCTCATCATCATTGAGTTTAGCGATTGTGGATCGATGAAGAGTCGCGGATATTCTCTCGCTGTCGTAATAATTCTGACGTAGATTCACATCATAAAAAACATGAGTAGGATCAATAGCGGAGAAAACACGAGTGAGTAGATTCCTGTTGAACTCAGTTCTTTGAGCCAGCGTTCCGACGCAAAAGACATCCCAGGACTCTCGAGAAAGGGTCGTCAAGTCGATGCTGCCGAGGGAAAGATTATCCCAGGCCGTATTCTCGTGTATTGTATAGTCCGGATGCCCCTTCTGGTCGAGAAAAACATCAACCGTTCCGGTAGGCCTCGGATGGTCCTTCTCTATGAAATCTGCTTCGATTCCATATCCTTGTATATCTTGAAGCGCCTTTCTGCCTAGATCGTCGTTGCCGAGAGCAGAAATAATGGCGGCTCCGGCCCCCATGAGAGACAGGTGGGCGGTTAAGTTAAATACCGCCCCGCCCAGATAAGGCCTTCCTTCAATGATATCCCATAGAATCTCGCCGAACGAAAGGACATTCATTATTTATTAAATAACGGCAGCCAGTCGCGATTCTTTTCAAGCATCTCATCGACCATATTTTTAATCTCTTCAAGGCTGCACACCGCCGAAGTCAGAGGATCCATGCAGATCGAATGAAAGACCTTTCTCGCATCGCCTTCTATTGCTGCTTCAACCGCCAGTTCCTCACACCTCGCGCTGGTATTATTGATTATGGCGAGATGATCCGGAATATTACCGACGGACACCGACCGGAGGCCTGCCTTTGACGCGACCACCGGTACCTCAACGCAGCATCCCTCCGGCAGATTGGGAATAAGAGAAGTATTCCGCACATTACCGTTAAACTCGAACATATCGCCGTTGCCGATTGTCGCGTTGAAGATGGAGGCGGCGTATTCATGACCCCGCTCTAGATCCAAGTCATCCTCTGCCAGCCATTCCTTTATATCCTTTCGCCAATTGTCCTCTCGTTTGAGATATTCGTCACGGATGTATGCGTATACCCCGGGATTCCATCCTGTTCCGTGAGTGCAGTACTTCTCAATAAGATCAGGTCTTTTCCTGAACCAGGCTAAGTATTCTGAATTGTGGCCTGAAGACTCGGTAACATAATAATCCAGGTGAATGAACATTTCATTTCTGACCTGCTCGAAATTATAGATCTCAGGATCCTCCATTGCCTTTCGGATGAGAGGATATGCGTCTTCGCCGTTCCATTTATAATCCAGATACCAGGCCTGATGGTTAATTCCCGCGCAAAGATAGGAAACCTCTTCCATCGGCGCTCCGATCCATTCCGCCAGCATACGCGCTGTGCCCTGAACACTGTGACAAAGGCCGGTAACCTGGATATCCGTCTCTCCCTGCATCGCCCGACACAGCATTGCCATAGGATTTGTATAGTTTAGCACAATCGCGGAGGGACAGAGCCGCTCAATGTCCGCAGCAATATCCAGCATGACAGGAATTGTTCGAAGCGCCCGAAAAACACCGGCAGGTCCGCGGGTATCTCCGACATTGATATCTACGCCAAACTTCTTTGGAATTTCTATATCGTGGCGCCAGACATTTACCCCGCCCTGCAAAATTGTTATTACCACACCGTCTGCGCCATCAAGAGCTTCCTC
>JABGPX010000900.1 GCA_018644745.1 Spirochaetales bacterium | reverse complement strand
CTGCTTATCTGAACATCTTCCAACCGATGCTGTTCCAGCAGCCATTGGGTTTCTCTGACATCCCCGTTTGTGAAGGCTTCGGCGGCAATTCCGGCGCAGAAGGTTCGGTCTGGTGCCGTAAACTCCAATATTACATGGGTGATGGTATCTCCTCGGCGGTATTCCGCGCCCTCCATACCGAGTTTACAGCGGCAGTAGCTTTCCAGCGACCGGGTGCTCGACCTTGAAGACGCGGCGGCTGAGTTAAACTTCACTTTTCGTATGTCCGCGACCAGGGCGTACTGCATTGCGTCGATAACCGTTGATTTTCCACTTCCGTTATCACCGGCCAGCAGCGTAATGTTGCCGAAGTTTATTGTCTGGTCGTCGTAGTAATGCCAGTTTATTAGGCGCATTCGCGAGAGAAGCAGCATCAGTCATCCTCCGGGGGTTCATCATCATCTCCTGCATATGAGACCAGCAGAGCGGCCGCATTCTCCACACCCTGGGCGTCCAGGCAAAAAACGATGCTTGGATAGATCAGGATGAGGGTGCCCGGATCATCGGCCTCTCCTCGAAGATTTATCAGTTTAAGGCCCTGCAGGCGGCGGAGTACCGCGGTCAGCCGGGTCTTTGAGAGCCGCCGCTCGGTGAGTACGCGAAATCGATCCTGGAACTCGAGCTGCTGAACGCCGATTTGCGAACCCAGACTTATTTCACCGCGTTTCTCCTCGTACAGCAGGCGAAATACCAAAACTGCCAGGGTTTCGTAAAGATTCAGATTCACCCGGTCGCCGCCCTCGGCGAGCCAGGTGACAATCCCCAGATGCTCATCTTTATGAAGCGACATATCGAAAAAACCAAACCAGCACTCGAGAGCTTCGAAATTCCGTATAGCCAGTTTGTAGAGAGCTTCGTCCGCGGGAAGGTCCCGTATCAGATAAACCTGGCCCAGAATTCTCCTGGCGGCGTTACCAAGCTCTTCCCGCTCCCGGTCGTTCAGCCTGGCAAGCGAGGTTAAGTCATTCTGCATGTTTCCTGTCCTCTATATACGTATGGTTCTGAAAATGAAAAGGGCCGATTTTGATGTCTCCGGTTTCCCAACGGACGCGGAAGGGAAAGCGGTCTCTTCCCGCCTCGGCATAGCTGGCGGAATAAAGGGTGCGGATAAATCCTTTTAGATCGACCGCTATATCCGCGGCAGGTACCGGCTCTCCGGGACCTGCCTGCAGGCTCTTCAAGTGACGACCGATTTTTGCCGGGTTGAGCTGATTCTTGATTTTCATCTCCATCTCCTGCTCAAGGAGCAGAGCAGTATTATCCTCGTCGGCATCAGGAATTCGAAGGTCTCCCATATCTCTGTCGGGCTTCGGTTTTGTGTAGAGTGAGCCGGCTCCAAGAAAACCCGCCGGGAGCAGGCCCGTGCGGAGTTCTTGGTAGCGGAAGTGTTCATCGGCTATCGCCCTTGTGATATCGCGTAATTTGCCCTGCAGGGTCGCATTGCTGTACAGGCGTGATTTGATTTTCTCTGTCGAGATCTTGGAGTACCGACGGTTCTTGTCATCGATCTCGTCGAGGATCGGGTCGATGCTCCGAAGGCTGTCCCTGATTTCCTTGAGCATGTCGGTAAGCAGTTTTCTTGCATCCGGCTCGGGAAGGCTCCGGACAGCGGCAAGCCTCACCGAGTTTGCAGATAACCACTCTTTGTTTTGGAGAAATTCCGACACCGCGTGATTGATGAGCGGACGGTACTTGGAGAGATTGTCCGATGTTTTCAGCCTGGTGTATGCCCTGTCGATAACCTCGTGCATATACAGGTCATAATGAATATGCAGGATCTCTTTTACTCCTGTTTCTTCGGTGTAGAGAGATTGCAGGAAGGTTTTGATATTCTGACTCAGTACCTTGAGCGATTCTATAAGTCGTCTCGTATGCTGGAGAGCATTGATAACGTTGTAGTGACCGTTTTCCGATGCCGCCTTTCCGGATAGCAGAGAATAGACTGCCACGATGTGGCTTTCATATTCCTCTTTGCTTCCCGTAGCCACCGTGTAGAGGGCTTCAAAAAAAGGACGCGACCAGCTTGTCATATTTACGAGCTGAGTGAAGTCATCCAGGATCTCTTCCGTGAGCCAGCCGTAGGAGATCAGGCGTCTAAGGTACACGTTGGCGAGAAACCGCGGATCTGAGGCCGATTCATCCGCCAGTTCCTCTCCCAATTCGTCTGAATCTATCTCTTCGGCGGATACTCCGGAAAAGTAATCCTCAAACTCCCGGACAACCAGGAGGCGCTCGATCCTCCCCTGGTAGTCGGTAAATAGCCGGTAGTACGCCAGCAGGAGCCGGGCATAGTGGTTTTTTGACGCGAAGGCTAGAGGCGAAAAAAACTTCTCCGGCAGTGCTTGAAAGAGATCCATGTAGATAAACATACCAGATATGACGGCTTGATTTTAGCACCTGATTCGAAATTTGCTCGTGCGCGCTTGCGGCGGAGAGTACTTCCTCCCAATAGCCGAACCATATAGAATGCTTTTCACTAGGAGTTTGAACACATAATATGAGCCAGTACCACCGAACCAACCTTGATATCCTGGAATCAGAAGCCGTATATGTAATCCGCGAGGCAGCGGCCCAGTTTGAGCGGCCGGTGATGCTTTTTTCGGGTGGGAAAGACTCTATCGTTATGTCTTTCCTTGCTAAGAAAGCGTTTTATCCGGGTAAAATTCCTTTCCCGCTGATGCATATCGATACAGGGCATAATTTTCCCGAAACCATCGAGTTTCGTGATCGCTGGATCGAAGATATCGGGGCGAACCTGATTGTGCGAACCGTGGAGGACTCGATAAAAAGCGGACGGGTAAAAGAGGAAGAAGGGCTGAATCCAAGCCGTAATACTCTCCAGACGGTAACCCTGCTCGACGGAATCGCGGAATTGAAATTCGACTGCGCCATGGGCGGCGCCCGGCGGGATGAGGAGAAAGCCCGGGCGAAAGAGCGGTTTTTCAGCTTTCGTGATCGTTTTGGCCAATGGGATCCGAAAAATCAGCGGCCGGAGCTCTGGTATCTCTTTAACGGGATGAAGAGACCAGGGGAGCATATCCGGGTTTTCCCTCTGAGCAACTGGACCGAACTGGATGTCTGGTTATATATACAGCGGCAGGAGATTGAGATCCCGAGTCTCTACTTCACCCATCAGAGGAAGGTCGTCCGCCGCGACGGGGTGCTGTTAGCCCTTGGGCCAGATAACATCCTTCTCGACGGCGAAGAAGGTGAGGAGCTGTGGGTACGGTTCCGTACTATCGGGGATATAACCTGCACCGGGGCCACCGACAGCAGGGCGGCCACCATCTCGGATATCGTAAACGAGGTCGCCGCCACCCGGGTTACCGAACGGGGCGGTCGGGCTGATGACAAACGCAGCGTGGCGGCAATGGAAGACCGGAAGAAGCAGGGGTATTTCTAGGTATGAGTGGGCCAACTGAAAACGAAACACTGGTAAAAGACAGGGATCTTCTCCGCCTCACTACCGCCGGCAGCGTGGATGACGGAAAAAGCACGCTGATCGGGCGGATGCTGTTCGACAGCAAGCAGATTTTTCAGGATCAGATGGATCAGCTCGAGAGCGTCAGCAAGCTCCTGGGAGAAGAAAAAGTCAATCTCGCGCTTCTCACAGACGGGCTGCGGGCCGAACGGGAGCAGGGCATTACCATCGATGTTGCATACCGGTATTTCTCAACATCCAGGCGTAAGTTTATTGTCGCCGACACACCCGGGCATGAGCAGTACACCCGCAACATGGTTACCGGTGCGTCGACGGCGGATCTGGCGATCATACTTATCGATGCCCGAAACGGCGTGCTCACCCAGAGCAGGCGTCACGGTATTATCGCGAGTCTTCTCGCCATTCCTCATGTCGTCGTATGCGTGAACAAAATGGATCTGGTCGATTTCTCCCAAGAGCGATACGATGAGATTGTAGCGGAATATCAGGATTTTGCGCAAAAGCTTGATATCCATGATATAGAGTTCATTCCGGTTTCGGCACTTCTCGGCGACAACGTGGTGGACCGCAGCGAGCGGATGCCCTGGTACAGCGGTTCACCGCTCCTTCATTTTCTCGAGCATGTAACTATCAGTGCCGACAGGAACCTGGTGGATTTCCGTTTTCCTGTGCAGTATGTGGTGCGGCCCCATCAGGATTTCCGCGGTTTTTCGGGTGAAGTTGTCTCGGGAACCATCAAAGTGGGTGAGGAAGTAGTCGCCCTTCCGGGGATGCAGCATTCGCGGATCAAGAGCATCAATTTTGATACCGTCCAGCTCGATCAGGCTCAGGAGAGTCAGTCTGTCATTATCACTCTAGAAGATGAGATCGACATCAGCCGCGGAGACATGATCGTTCGCCGGCATAACATACCGGATATCGAGAGTGAGTTCGAGGCGACTGTATGCTGGATGGATGAGCGATCCGAATTATCCGCCGGTTTCAACTATATTCTTCGTCATACTACTCAGACAACCCAGGCCAGCGTAGCTGAGATCCATTACAGGCTGGATGTAAATACACTGCACAGGGCGGACGCGGAAACCCTCGCTCTCAATGAAATCGGCAGGGTCAGGATTACCGCGGCGAAGCGGATATTTTTTGATCCGTATGACCGAAACCGAAACACCGGCGGTTTTATTCTTATCGATCCGAGCGACTTTCGCACCGTGGGCGCCGGTATGATCCGCCACTCTTCCCGGAGTACAATAAACGAGCTCAAGCGCGAAGCAGCTGCAATTGCCGACGCACCGCCGTCATCTGACAATGTGGTTTGGGATAAGAGCCTGGTCAGCACCGAAGACCGGGTTGCTAAGAACGGACACAAGCCGCTGTGTCTCTGGCTTACCGGGCTCTCCGCGAGCGGGAAGAGCACGATAGCTCAGCTCGTGGAAAAGAAGTTGTTCGATGATGGCTTGCAGGTGGTTCGTCTCGATGGGGACAACGTGCGTCATGGTCTCAATGGAGATCTCGGGTTTGATGAAAATGATCGTATAGAGAATATTCGGCGGGTCGGTCATCTCGCCCGCCTCCTGTACGACTACGGCAATATTGTAATTTGCTCGTTTATCAGCCCCTATCGCAGAGACCGGGGCATGGTGCGCTCGCTTTTTACCGACGGCGGATTTCTGGAAGTGTATGTGGATGTAGACCTTCAGGAGGCAGAGCGCCGCGATCCTAAAGGTTTGTACAAAAAGGCAAGGTCCGGTGAAATCCGCGGGTTCACCGGCATCGACGCGCCGTATGAGCCGCCGGCCAGTCCCGAATTGACCCTCGATACCCTTCAGCTGAAGCCGGCTGATGCCGCGGGTGTCGTTCTCGCCCAGATACGTAGCCGCGTGGTAAATCAGTAGCTTATCACGGCTTGTCTCTGGACGAGTTTCCCGGCAGATAGTATCTTGTACCTGAAAGGATAAATGTCCGACGATGATATCAAACTTGGTTCATTATCTCGAAGACATACCGGCCCGGACGGTGCTCGCTTCGTTTTCCGCTCTCGATGTATATTTTGATCTCCCCGAAGCTCGTGTGCTGCGT
The DNA here is from genome assembly GCA_018644745.1 of Spirochaetales bacterium. The sequence goes on along the minus strand of JABGPX010000900.1, from coordinate 7,837 downwards.
GTGTGCACGGAAGCCGATCTTGTCGGTCTCACCAAAGGCCTGGAAAGGCTCGAGTATCCGGGGATCGACGGCATAGACGCGGTCTACTCCTGCCCTGAGGGGGTTATCCTGATCACCTGCGTCGATTCGGTCCTCGATTTGCCCCGCAGCCCCATTTCTATTCTCAATTTCGCCTACGACCCTGCTGAGATGAAGTTTCTCGATCGCTGTGGTGTATACAACGACCTTCGGCAGAAAGTTATTCGCGGAATGGAAGGCCTCTTTTTCTCCGCGGGATGGAAGACCGTGACCGACGCGGCGGTGCTTCTCTCCAGGTATCTCCGTCGCGATTTTACGGTGGAAGAGGGTCTCCGGCTTGAAGCCTTCGCGCCGGGTGATTCGGCGGATGACTATGTTTACTTTGAGCAGCGCATTCTTCTCGAGGAATTATTGGCAGGTAAACACGCCAAGGAAGGATTCCGGCTGCTCCGAAAAACCGGGTTTGTGGATCTCCATTGGCCTGAGCTCTCGGCGATGTACGAGGTAATGCATTCGAAGGAGCATCACCCCGAGGGCAATGTATGGGACCACACGCTGGAAACCTTTTCTTACCGAAAAACAAACGATCTTGCACTTTCATTCGGGCTGCTCTTCCACGACTCGGGCAAGCCGTTGGCGACGCCGAATGAGGGGCGTAAGTTTGACAAACACTCACAAATCGGCGGCAGTATTGTCAGTCGGTTTCTGAGGAACCTCGGTTATAGCGATGGATTTGTTCAGGATGTGAATTTTCTCGTCCGTCAGCATATGCTGCCGTCCTTTCTCCATGAGCTGCCGACCTATAGAACAGAACAGATCATGTCTTCCCAGCTGTTTCCCTTGCTTCTCGAACTATATCGCTGTGACCTTTCTTCGACATACCGCGGCCCCGACGGTTATTACCGGGCCTGCAAGGTATACCGGGCTTATCTGAAAAACGTGAGAAACCCTTTTCGTACGCCTGACGGTAAGAAAATCCTCAATCAATATGTTCAAGGGCGGGGGTAAATGACCGAGAGCGATACCCGAATCGGTTTTCTCAAACGAGCGTCATGGATTGGGGTTTTCGGTAATACCGTCCTGGCGGCATTGAAAATCGTTTTCGGTATTCTCTCCGGCAGCCTCGCGGTTATTAGTGATGGAATAGACACCGCAACAGATATCATTACCTCGCTCGTTTCGCTTTTCGCAGCGATGGTTATGGGAAAACCGCCGGACAGAGGACACCCGTATGGTCACTGGCGTGCCGAGGCCATTGCTACGAAACTCATCTCATTTGTCATTTTCTTCGTTGGCGCCCAGCTCGCGCTCTCTTCCGGAAGAATTCTCGTGAAAGGGGGAGCGATTGATACCCCGACGATAGCCGCGGTTTTCGTAACTCTGGCCTCGATCTTCGGCAAGGCTGTTCTGGCGGTTATCCAGTTCACGACGGGGAAGCGTCACGACAGCCCGATGATCATAGCCAACGCGAGAAATATGCTCGGAGATATCTATATTTCTCTCGGGGTGCTCATCGGGCTGGTTTTCACCCGGTTGTTCGATCTGCCAATTATCGACTCGATTCTCGCCCTTGCCGTGAGTTTCTGGGTTATGAAAACCGCGGTGGTCGTGTTTCTCGACTCGAGCGTCGAGGTTATGGAAGGTATCCGCGACCACACTGTGTATGAGGAGATCTTTGCCGCCGTGGATGACGTGGAGGGAGCATCGCATCCGCACCGCACAAGGATAAGACAGATTAGTACGTATTACGTAGTAGATCTCGATATTGAAGTTGGCGCGACTATTTCGGTGGCCGAAGGCCATGAAATTGCGGTAGCGGTGGAAGAGCGGATTAAGGAGCGGGTGCCGAAAGTCTATGACATCATGGTCCATGTCGAACCGAGCGGTAATCTGGAAGAAAACGAAGCTTACGGACTTTCATTCAGCGATCAGACTGACTGATTTTGGTAATGCCGGAGGGCAAACTGACAGTAAATAAAGGTGCCCTACAGCGAGTCCCTCAGGAAACTGCCAAGGTCTTCGAGGTTGTTACCGATAACCGTCGACACCTTTTGCTTATTCATCACCTCTGCCAGCATTCCGGGGAGCTCAGGTGCCTGCCCGCAGGCTTCAGCGACCACTTCGCGGAACTTCGCGGGGTGAGCCGTTGACAGCGTGATAATCTGCGGCTTTGCTGTATCATTGCGAGATTCTAGAAAACGCTCCGCGGCCAAATATCCGACGGCGGTATGAGGGTCGAGGATTCGGCCCGTGCGTTTTTTAACTGCCTGCATCTCTCCGAGGGTCTCCGTGTCGCTGATTGAAGCGCCATCGATTAATTTAGTCATAGCTTTCCAATCATTGTCAAACATCGTCAGAAGCCGCTCAAAGTTACTGGGATTTCCGACATCCATCGCATTAGAATAGGTTTGAGTTGACGACCGGGAAGTAAAGACTTTCGATCTCAAGTATTCCGGTACCACGTCATTTACATTTGTCGCGGCGATAAAGCCGTCGGTTTTCAAGCCCCATTTCCATGTCAGTACCCCGGCAGTAAGGTTTCCGAAGTTACCGCTCGGGACACAGAAACGGACCGGTGTTGACTCGTCGAATCGAGTACGGCCGTATACATAGTAAAAAGCCTGCGGAAGAAGCCGGCCTATGTTGATCGAATTCGCCGAGGTGAGAGGCAGGTCATGCTTGAGTTTCGGGTCGAGAAAGGCCTCCTTTACCATCCGCTGACAGTCGTCAAATGTACCTAATACCTCCAAGGCATGAACGTTCCCTCCTACTGTGGTCAACTGCTGTTCCTGCAGCGGGCTTACCCGCCCTGAAGGATAGAGGATCACCACATTGATGGAATCCTTTCCTTTAAATGCCTGGGCCACCGCACTGCCGGTGTCGCCGGAGGTCGCCGTGAGGATAACCGCCTGTCGATTTTCATTTTCCAGAAATGCTTCCATGGCCGCGGCAAGAAAGGAGGCTCCGAAATCCTTAAAAGCGAATGAAGGGCCGTGGTAGAGTTCGAGGATCGAAAGATTTTCTTCAACCCTAACAAACACCGGCTCGAAGGGAAAGGCGGAGGCGCAGAGCTCCTCTATCTTTTGCGCCGGCAGTTCATCAGAAAGCAGCTCAACGGCGATTTGAGTTGCCGTGTCAAGAAATGGAGTATCCGGTTTCAGGCTGCCGAATGTGCGGGTCATATCCGGATATAAAGCCGGCAGATAGAGACCGCCATCCGGGGAGAGGCCTTGGAAAATTGCTTCGCGAAAGAGAGCCGATTCCTGTGGATCCCGGGTGCTGATGAGGCGCATCAGGCGTCGGCCTGCTCGAAGAAAACCTTGTGAACCGCCGAGAGGGCCTTTTTGCGATCTTCACTATGAATTACAAAGGAAATGTTCCGCTCGGTGGATCCCTGGGCGATCGCAAGCACGTTGATTTTCGCCACTCCAAGAGCGTTAAAAAGCATGCCTGAAATCCCTGGTGTACCTCGCATGTTCTCACCTATTATTGCGATAATCTCAAGACCGTCGATATGCTCGATTCGATTTATCTTTTTAGAATTGAGTTCCCAGCTAAACTCCGCCTCTAATGCGTCCACCGCGGCCAAAGCCTCGCGATTTCTGCAGACAATGCAGATGCTGTGCTCTGAAGAAGCCTGAGAGATCATCACGATGTTCACTTCCGCCCGCGCCAATGCCTGGAAAACCCGGGAGGCTACACCCGGCATTCCCATCATACCGCCTCCCTCCACATTCACAAGTGAGCAGTTCTCGATCGAAGCAATACCGGTGATAGGATACTTGTGCCGTTCTACTTCCGACGCGATAAGGGTGCCGATAGCGGAAGGGTTCAGTGTATTTCTGATTCGCAGGGGTATGTTTTTCTCCACCGCCGGAATCATCGTATATGGATGAATTACTTCGGCGCCGAAGAAGGAAAGCTCCATCGCCTCTTCGACCGATAGTTGATCGATCACAAAGGTATTTTCGACCGATCTTGGGTCCGCGCTCAAAACGCCGTCGACATCGGTCCATATCTCGATGGTGTCCGCGTCAAGCCCCGCGCCGAGAATCGACGCAGTATAGTCCGAGCCGTTCCTGCCGAGGGTTGTAGTTACCCCGTCCGGCGTGGCCGCAATAAAACCGGTTACAACTGGGATCCCTTTCAGCGGTGCGATACATTTGCTGATGTTGTCATTGGTTGCCTTGAAATCGACCACCGCACTCCCGTGACGCTGGTTGGTGACGATACAGTCCCTTGCGTCAACAAATGATGCCTCTGTCCCTGTTTCCACGAGATAGGCGGCGATGAGGGTGCATGAAAGCCGCTCACCAAATCCCATGACCAGGTCCATGCTTCTCGGAGAGCATTCGCGGACCAATTCGATGCCGTGGAATATGCTTGAGAGCTCCCCCAGAAGCTTCTGGATCTCGGTCCGGGTACTCGCACCTGCCTCCGAGCTCAGCAGCACGGCGGCGGTATCCAAATGTTTTTTCTCTATTTCAGTAAAACGGGAACGATATGTGAGGTCAGCGGCTTCCGCCTCCTCAGCCGCGAGAATCAGGAGATCAGTCACCCCTTTCATAGCGGAAAACACGGTAACCACTTGCGCATTTTTCGATTCTTCAACCGCGATTGCGCAGGCCGCTTGAATCCTCTCGGCGTCCCGAACCGAACTGCCGCCAAACTTCATTATCTTCATAATAGCTAACAGTTTTATACAAATTTCATGTTTTTTGCCAGTCACGGGGGCAGCAAAAGCGTACTGACCCGAATCTTGGAGTTTTTCTTCCCACTGCCACTAGTTCCGAGTATATGCCGGATGGCAAAATGGCAGTAAATAGAGACGTCCCACAGGTTGTGAGACCCTCGATTTCGTAGTATTTTTATAAAGGTTCAAATCGATAACCCGCCATAATTTCACCTGACTGAAGGTATTCGTTATAACCAGAGGTGTTCAACATTGATACTGGTGAGAACAGCGTGTCTCATATTTACGGCCATCGTTTTTTTCTCTTGTACCACGGTGTCTCCAGTGTTAATCGATAATGAGGACCCTCCCGAAGCTGCTGCTACCGAGGTTCCTCCGGAGACAACAGCCACTGTGGATTCTACCGCTGTTAGCGAGCCGGCAACCAAGACGGCGCCGGAACCTGAGCCGGTGCCGGAGATAAAACCGGAAGTCTTGCTCGCGGTGGAACAGCAGCAGTCCGCCGAAAATTCCGGGCCGACCCCTGCGACGCCCCTGCCGGCGTCCCTGCCGGCGCCCCTGCCGGCGTCCTTGTCGGCGTCGCAGCGCGCGCCACATTCCGAGCCGCCGCCATCTGATATCGAGGAGAGTAAACCGCCAGAAGTTACGGACGCGGAGACTGTCATGGGAGCGAAGGCTGAAGCGGTGGTGGAGCCGCTTGTGGTCGCGGCGGTTTTGCCGGAAAAGACGATAGTTGTGTTCGATTCTGCGGCAGTCGCCTCGGTTGAACCCGCGGATTCCAGTGAAACCGAAGAAGTTATCGAGGCGCTACAGCCCCTCGAGCTCCCGAAGCTGCCGCCGGACCCGGTGCCGCCTGATCCGCTGAGCGGAAGAGCTATTGATGCCTTGATAAAAGAAAAATTGGCCGCCGGTTTACTTCCTGTGCGGAGAAATGGATCGGCGTACCGCCTGCTCCACGACCTGGATGGAAACGGCTACAACGATGCATTTGTGCTCGCGGTGAAGACAGAGAGCAGGGAAGAGGCAGATTTCGAAAAGGTTCATGATTTTTCCAGGCTCTATCACAAGGACCGCGAAGAGTTGGAGTTTTTCATTCAGCTCTTCTACCAGCGAAAAGGCACCCTTGTGTCGGGAGAACTGGTTTCTCTTGGAAAGCGATTGGTCCTGGACTCATTTCATCCCCAGACGATCGTTTCCGGACATAACAGCCCTTTCGCCGCCGCCGCGGTTTTTACCACGCCGCAAGGACGGGTAAGAGAATGGATAATATTCGACAACGGGAAAACCGCGAGTTTCACTATGCTGGAAAAAAGCGGTGTGCTGCCTCAGATTGAAGATATTGACTTGGATGGAATCCTCGATGTGGTGATGCACGAGCAGATGTACGACGCGGCGATTGGAAATGAAACATACCTTACCTGGTACCGATGGAACGGCAGTGCGTATATTCGGCATAAAACCGTTAATGTCGTACGAAATCTCAGAATGTTTCTTCAGGATTCCTTTGCTCTTGTACGTGACGAAGATTGGCCGGGGTTTTCGAGGTATGCTCTTTCAAAGTCAGTGAGAAATCAGATCGATCATGATGACGGGAAGGGTGATTTTCATATTTTTAAACGGATTTTTACTCCGGCGCCTTCGACGGAATCATTGAGAAATGAAGTGATTAATCCGGATGACGATTTTCGAAATGCGGTGTACCCGGATATTCATGAGAATCCGTTCTCGGAACGGGATTCCCTGGGATTTTTCTTTCCCCTCACGGTTCGGTTTGAAACCGGGAACGGCAGGAAACACCTCTACAACGCCAGAGTGTATATGCTGAGTAACCCTTTCGCAATGTCTCAGTTTTCATTTGGAGTATCGCCGGATTGAAAATCTTTTCGTAAAGCGTTTCTGTCTTCTACAATTCTTGCATACGCGTTTTTTATAGTCATAAATGCTTCTCGGCTCTGTTCGAGCTGATGTTGATCCAGATCCGCACCGGTATCCGGATGAAATTGAGCGGCGAGACGATAATATACCCGGCGGAGCTCCTGATCATTCGCACCCGGCTCAATACCGAGAATCTCATAGGAGTCGAGATTGGCGGCAACGCAGCTGGATCTGATTCGGTTGAATGTTATGGCGGGCATTTCGATAGCTATAGAAATTTCCTTGATGAGATCGTTCTGCTCCATGCTGATCCTTCCGCCTTCCCGCGGGGCTGCCGAAAACAAAAGTTCTAGTAATCCTTCCCGATCTTTCGGAGATGAGATCTCTCGATAGAAAACAGCGTGTGCGGTTGGCCGGGTATTTTCGAGAGAGAAAAAAGTTTCTACAAGCTGCTTTACCACTCCGGCATGTCTGCCGGATAATTCGAGATATGAAGTGAGTCTTCCATTAAGAAGCGCTTTTTCCGCCAGACCAATCGTTCCTGTCCGGGTATTTCCTTTTCTTTCTGAACTCCCCGCTACCGTGACCGCGCAGGCAAGCGCTGTGGCCGTAACAATTTTGGTCCAGGCATCATCGAGTATTCCTCCGGTCGGCTGGGTCAGAAACAGCGTCCCGGTCTTGAGCACTCTCCTGTCATGCAGCCATTCATCAATAAAATAACCGAGAACTACCCCGATTACGAGTCCAAAAACCCGCAGCCCGGACATCAAGCCGAGGATGCCGCCAGTGAGAATTCCGGCCCTCCTGAGGAGTTTGTGTTTTGCTTCAGCTAGGTTCACTATTTTGTAATGACTGGCCGGTGATAGAGAAAATTGAGATGACGATGAGTATAAATTCAATGGCAAGGAATATAATGAGTGCCGGAATAAATCCCCATGCGATTAGCGTCGAGCCGATGATTACCCGGTGAAGGTACTCGTAGATCAGTACGGTAAAGTAAGCCGCGAATGGAAAGGCGGGGATAAAGAGGATACCGAATACTGATGGGACGCCGGATTCAGGCCTCAGCAGCCATCCAATTCCAATTGATGCCAGCGACAGAATAAGAAAGCCGAAAGGACGCACAAGACGGGAGATGGTTTCGATTCGAATTGTGTCGGAGGGATATCCATACGATGCTGCGGTGTCCCAGGCTCCCCAGAGCTCGAAAAAGTTGAGTGATGAAAGATCTCCGGCGATATCACTGAGAAA
>JABGPX010000071.1 GCA_018644745.1 Spirochaetales bacterium | reverse complement strand
AAATATATGCACAACCCTGTGAAAACTACATGGCCCACTAAGCTGGCAATTGCCATGCGTTTCACCTGACGCCACTCTTTTTTAGTTGCGTTTTGCTTTATGAACTGCTCCCAGAAATCCAGCTTATATCCTCGCCCTCGCCAGCCTCTGCTCGTGGGTTTCAATGTGAATAGACGTCCGAGAATCTGCACCAAAGACTTTATATGAATAACTCGAAGAAATAATTCTGCAATCATCCGGGGGGTAATCGCGATGTAATTCGGCACGTCCTCGCCGTCGCTTCCCTGGTACAACGTATAACGATGGTGATATTTTTGGTGACTCAGCCGATAGAAATGAGGATTGTATGCCCAATACAGCCATCCGAAAAATGATGTAAAGACTATGTTGAGCCAGCGGCTCGCGAATACGGTATTATGGCTGAGCTCATGTAGAGAGTTTCCAAAGAACGAGTAGAATGTCCCGTGAATATAGAGTGCTGCTGCCAGAAGAATCCAGAGTTTTCGGCTGAAGGCAAAGTAGGCCAAGGTGCCTGTTCCGCAGATAATGAGAAAAAAAACAAGGGCATGCGTTAGGCCTTTAATGTTGCTCCTCTTTGTGAAACGCCCCAGGTTCTCGCGGCTGATATCTACTTTTATCCACTTTGTGTCGGTGTGCCGCCAGTCGGTCAGCGGATTCCATGTTGTTGCTTCATTCATTGCTTAAGATTACCATCGAGGTCGGATATCCGCAACCGACGCCAAAGCCGCAGGCGGTCAAAGGGAATAATCCTGCGGTTATTGATCGTGCGTAGCAATAAGAGTAGGATCGTCGTAGGAGAATATAATGAGCACTATTGGTTTCATCGGAGCAGGAAACATGGCGGAGGCCTTTATAAAAGGCATCGTATCATCCGGGATGTATTCACCGACAGCGGTAATGGCCTCCGATCTCCGCACGGAACGTTTGAAGTATCTTGAAGATGAATACGGAATTAAGACTACTACCGACAACTCGGTCCTGGCGGCGGAATCAGCAATCGTGTTCTTGAGTGTGAAACCTCAAAGTATGGTAAAGATGCTCGATGGAATCGCGGGTAAGTTGAGAGATGACGTCCTTGTAATCTCAATTGCAGCCGGGATCACCACATCATACCTTGCAAGCCGGTTGGGAGACGTTCCCATTATTCGCACCATGCCTAACACCCCGGCGATGGTCGACGAAGGGGCAACGGCGATTTTTAATAGAAATGCATCTGATGAGGCTCTTGAGCGGGCAGTGAAGCTATTCGACGCTGTCGGGAAAACCGTCGTGTTAGATGATGAAAACCTCCTAGACGCCGTTACGGCGGTGAGCGGATCCGGTCCCGCCTATTTCTTTCTTCTTATGGAGGAAATGGTCCGCTCCGCGGAGGAACTCGGCATTCCCCCCAGGGCCGCCGAGGAGTTAGTGTACCAGACTGCCAAAGGAGCGGGTGTACTCGCGATGAGGGCATACGCCCGCAACGAGAGCCCGGCTGAGCTGAGACGAAAGGTCACGTCCCCCGGCGGTACAACCGAGGCGGCGATGCGTGTTTTCCGCGAAGGCAATTTCGGCGGCAATGTGTTCGGTGCAATTGCCAGAGCACGTGACCGCGGTAAGGAACTTTCCGAAGAGGTGGAAAAGTCTAACTCATAAAAGGATACCGGTAGTCGGTCGGCGGAGCGTAATTCTCTTTGATTGTTCGTACCGACGTCCACCGTAGAAGGTTGAGCATCGAACCGGCTTTATCATTCGTACCTGACGCTCTCGCCCCCCCGAAAGGCTGCTGACCGACGACGGCACCGGTTGGTTTGTCATTTATATAGAAGTTACCGGCCGCATTTCTCAATTTCTCGCGTGCCTGATGGACAGCATAACGGTCGCGGGCGAATATCGCACCAGTCAGCGCATAATCACTCGTGGCATCACATAGCTCGAGCACATCGGCGAAGCTCTCTTTATACGGATAGATCGTGAGCACCGGCGCAAAAATCTCCTCAGTCATCGATTCATACCGTGGATTGGGGGTCTCTATCACCGTCGGTTCAACAAAGTATCCCGTTGAGTCGTCGCAGCCGCCGCCGAATGCAATCTCGGCGTCAGATGCATGACGCGCCCTCTCA
>JABGPX010000072.1 GCA_018644745.1 Spirochaetales bacterium | reverse complement strand
CTTCGCTCGTCGTAGGGTTCTGCTTCCCGTTTCTCTACTTTGATGGCGCCTTCGGGGCAGTGGCCGAGACAGGCACCGAGGCCGTCGCAGAAAAGATCGCTTACCAGACGGGCCTTGTCGTCGATTATCTGCAATGCCCCTTCCGGGCAATTGGGAATGCACAATCCGCAACCGTTGCATTTCTCTTCATCTATGTTAATTATTTCCCGAACCATTGGTCCTCCTGATAATATGGCACCCTTCCGGTACCCGCTTCATATAAATTCTTGCTGTAATATTGTCCTTATCTCCGCTTTGATTCCTTGACCCATGTCAAATAATTCAAAAAAGCCGTACTATTTTACCGATGGATATAAAACACAAGCTCCTCGAAAGCGATTTTTTTTCAAGTCTTTCTCATGCGAACATAGAGCTATTGGCGGAGATTTGCATACCAAAACAGGCGTCCCGCCATGAAACTCTGTTCCTCGAAGGCCAGGAAGGCGGCCTATTCTTCCTCCTCTTATCCGGGCGCATTCAGCTCTATCGCCTTAACGCCGACGGTAGGGAGATAGCTATAAAAGTCATCGGTCCGGGCGAGATATTCGCGGAAGTTATACTTTTCGAAGTAGACACCTATCCGGTATGCGCTGCCACGATCTCCGATTGCGGCCTGCTGGCAATACCTGTGTTTCAGTTCTCCTGCTTGCTGGAAAACCCGGATTTCCGGGATGATTTTATCTCAATGCTGATGAAAAAGCAGAGGTATCTTACTTCCCGTATTATGTACCTGACTTCCCACGATGTTGAGGCTCGTTTTTTTGGGTTCCTGGAAGAGCAGTTCGGCCGGCAGAGCGAATATCTCATCGCTCTTTCCAAGAAGGATATTTCCACCGCTATCGGCGCGACGCCTGAAACTCTTTCCCGGCTCATTCAGCGGCTTACGCTAGAGAATCTGATCATGTGGAAAGGGAAAAAACTCCAGGTTGATGAGGCATGTTGGGATTAACCGTCTGATTATTTCGAATTACTCTTGAAACTCTTCTCTCCCGCGGTAATCTCAATTTCGAGGCGGTTTGCCGGGGGTGCGAGCGGGCAGATATACGCGGGGTTGTACACACAGTATGGATTATAGGCCAGGTTGAAATCGATGGTTACGTTGTTGTTCTCATCGAGATAAAGATTGAGATAACGGCCTCCTCCATAGGTGTCGGAACCGTTGGTTAGATCTGTGAAAGCAACGAAAAGGCGGTTACTCACCGCGCCGCTCAGCTGTTTCCAAACTTCGAGACTGAAATTCTCTTGCCCAAGGGAGAAATTCAGTTCCCCAAATCGCGAGTAGCGGTCGTATGTTCCCGCACTGGTTGGTACCTCAATTATCTCCTGAGAAGCGAACATGGTGAGATGGGCGGTAGCTCGGAATGCCACATCTGCCGGAAAATAATCAAGGCCGGCGAAATCCGCCTTGTCGGCAGGCAGCAGAGGCGATTCGGAACTCAAGCTCATGAATCTATCAATGTCGATACGCTCGTTTTCTATGCTTTGACGGTATTCCCTCGCGGCAATTGCAGGCTGTGCTATTAGTATGAATACCGTAACGATTACAGCAATGAGAACTCCGGCAAGCAGTTTTATGTATTTCATCAGTAAGCAGATATTGCCCTTAAATTAAGTTACCGGTCAAGCAGGAGAGCAATTCTCTATATGAACCATTCCTTGTTAGGATAGAGCGCAAGTTACAAGGGAAGGTCGTGTTTAATAGGTCATATTGAGAATTCCTCCAAGCAGAACTAAACCAAAGGCGGGTTTTCGGTGTGCCTTAAAGACGTTGCGGCTTTTCGCTCTTCGGGTGTAAACTCACCGTAAATACAATACAGGACGGCACAATCTATGAGTAAGTTCAAAGTAGTGATATTGGATACCGTGTATAGCGCCTATGAGCAAGAAAAAAGGGTGCTCGAGGATATCGGTGCTGAGGTTATTGTTATCGATAAAGACAGCATGGAACAGCGTCAGGCGGCGACGATGGATGCGGATGGTCTCCTTGTAAATCTCAATTCTGTCGATAAGTCTCTTATCGATGGAATGAAAAAATGCAAAGTTATATCTCGCTATGGTGTAGGTTTTGACAATGTAGATGTTCCG
>JABGPX010001015.1 GCA_018644745.1 Spirochaetales bacterium | reverse complement strand
AACCACGCGTTGACATGGATCGAGCTGATCTTCGCCGTGGCTCCGTGTAATTCACACAAAGCCGCAATTCTTTGCGCCGTTTCAAACCCAAGGTCCGGCGGCTCTTCGCAAAAATCAATAGCTAAATCAAACTTCCTGCTGAATTGATCTTTTGAGACTCGGCATTCAGGTATTTCTTTGCGTATTACATCAAGCAGCTCATCGAGCCGACGACCGGATTCCTGGGAAGCAATCGCGGGAAAATACATATGATTCAGAAAAGAATCTTCAAGATAGAAAGCGAACGCACCGTTCTCGCCAACAACAGCATCAACCGGCCACTGTCTTGCGATTAAATCGCACCAGCCCGCCGGCCTTCCCGTAACAGGAATAACTTTTAGATCAGCATCATGCAAACTCCAGAGAGCTTGGTATGCTTCGGGCTTTAGTTTACCATCTCGAGTGAGAGTATCATCTATATCGGTGCAGATGAATTTGATACCTGAAAGTGTCCCTTTGTCGATATCCTGAATGGGCCGCATAATCCGAACCGTCTATTGCTCCCTTTTGGATGGACGAAGCGCGGTTAAATAATCGATAAGAGACCAAACGGCTATAAGAGCGGAGAAGATGAAAAAGATATATACAATAAGTTCCGAAATATCTATTACTGATTGAGAATCGATGAGCTCATAAACCGTAAGGAGACCAAGCCCAAGAATACCGGATGCGGCATATACAACCGCTTTCAATTTACCGCTCAGCCTGGCACCCATGGTTATGCCTTTCTTTGACATCATCAGCCGAACAAAACTCACGCCCAAATCTCGATAGAGAAGAATAAGAAATACCCAACCCTCCATAATCCCGGCGATAGCAAAACAGAGGAAATAGGTCAATCTGCTCAAAGAGTCTGCAAAGGGGTCGAGCAATTTTCCAGTATCGCTAGTTTGATCGAGCTTTCGCGCAAGTTTGCCGTCGAGCAGATCGGTGATTTCAATTATGCCGAACAAAATCCAAAGAAAAATGAGCGAAACACCAGTCGGTTGGTCGAGCCAGCGGGGGATATAAAAAACGCAAAAAAATACCGGTGCCAAGGCGATTCTGGCAAGTGTGATTTTATTGGGCAGGCTCATGTGGCACTCTATTATGCTCCATAGCACTTGTCAAGGAGTGGTCTTCGCGGAACTCGGAGGAAAGCAAACTGTCAATTTTCTCGGATTAATGTGATAGTCGGCCCCTCAAGACCGTCAAGATCGACCCCATACTTGAATAGCGGAATCAGGTTGTCCTTCCTTACGGAAACGGTGCGGATCCTCCAACCTGGAAGTCTGAGACCAAGGGCCTGTATCCACTTTTGATAGGAGGAATATCCTGAAGACTCACCCGGGATGGCGACCTCCCGGACTCCTGACTCGGCGCTTGCCGCCGAAACCGATTTGAATCGATACATGAATGGCTTACCTGCAAAGAAATAGTAGTCTTCAGTTTCGAGTATTTCGACAGAAACTTGAATTCCCGGCTCCTCGATTTCAAAGAAAAGCGCCCCGTCCTCTGGTTGAAGGAATTCAACACTCTGCCGCCCATTATCCATTGATAATATTCTGAGTTCGGCTTCCGTCCTGTCGGATCCGACAGACTGCCAGGGATAAATTAGCGAAACCGCAGCGGCTGTCGAAAGTGCAAGTATTGCGATAATCGGCAATCCTGCCGCCCTCTTATAACGCAGCCCAAGGAATCCGATAACGGCGCCGCCTCCAGCCATGTACAGCAATCTGATATCAAGAAATTCTGCGGCTACACGAAGCTTCTGATCCGGTCCATAAAATGACGACGGCACAAAAGCCGCGGCAAGGGCGAGGAGGATTCCAAGAGATAAATAGATGGAGAATCCAATCCATTTCCAGCTTCTAGCCCTGCGGCCGTGTTGGCTGCGACCGTAAAAGCGAGTAAGTCTGCTCAAAGCAAAACCTGAAAATAGGCCGGCCAGAACACTCCAGAAAAAGAAACTGGAAAGTATAGATCCGCTAGAGGTCATAGATATCTGTGTATTTCTCCCTTAATTGGTCCATGAAAAATGCCGGGTTTAGATATTCACCTGTCGCATTTTTACACAATTCTTGTGAGGTGTAAAAACGTCCATGTTGA
>JABGPX010000073.1 GCA_018644745.1 Spirochaetales bacterium | reverse complement strand
TATCCGCGGTACACATATCGAACAGCGCGCCGGTAACAACTGAACGATCGCATTCACCGAGGAGAATATCTTGATAAGCTATCCGGAGAGCAAGGTTTCCGCTCGCGCACGCGCCGCCTACAGTCGAAGACGGGCCGTACACTTGAAGCGCTTCAGTAATGTGTCCCGGGACACAAGGATCTATACCTTCTATGCCGCTTAGTGCATCAATAAATTCCGGTTCTTCCCGGAATTGAACACCGTTGTCATAGAGATATTTTGAGTTAAGATTGTGCCCGCCGACAACGACGCCTGTTTTGTAGGGGTCGTACTCGGTTTGAAAGAGATCCGCATCTCTCCATGCGCCGAGGGAGCAGAGCACGGCGGTTTTGGCGGAGAACGTCGCGGTGCGAAACAGCTTGCGGATCTTTTTAAAGTGATTTTCACCAAGGAGATCCGCATACTTCGTTAGTGCTTTCGCACAGTCATAATTTCCCAGGTCTCCGCCGACTTTGTTTTCTATTCCGGAGACATCAAGGGACTCCCACCGGCGTAATCCCGATTTGCCGGCGATCAGATTCTCAATGTATTCGTTTAAGTCATCTCCAAGGGGATTAATCGTGGACATTCCCGTGATGACCACGCGTTTTCGCTCCAAGCGCTGCATCGTGGTTTTACCTTTATCGTTGAGTTAGCGAATTAATATCCGCCGTCGTGCCCGCTGGAAGACAACGGAGCTGCTTTGTATAAGATTTCCAAAGACCCGTGAGTACCTTGCCAGGTCCGACTTCTATTACCTTATCGGGCTCATGCTGCAGGAGATGGAGCTCTGAAGTAACCCACAACACAGGGGAAGTTATTTGATCAATACAGAGCTTGCGGGCGTCATCGCCGGATACTATTCTCCGACCGGTAACATTGGCGTACACCGGCTTAGTCGGATCAGCAAAATCTACATCATCAAGATATTCCGCAAGATCTCCCGCGGCGGACGCCATCAGAGGCGAATGGAATGGGCCCGAAACTTTCAGGCGAATAAAGCGCAAGGCACCGGCTTTTTCAAAGAGCAGATCCGCCTTTTCGAGTCCCGCGGAGGTTCCGGCAATTACTATCTGATTTGGACTGGAATGATTTGCCAGAAAAACATCTTCGTCGGCTAGGTCGTCGAGAACCGGCAGAGCTTCCTCGAACTCGAGTCCGAGAACCGCTGCCATTCCTGCATTTCCCCATTCTTCCTGGTAACTTTCCACGGTGCGTGCCATTATTTCACCGCGGGTTTGAACAATTTTGAAAATATCAGAACGGGCCAGCACCCCGGAATCAACGAGGGCCGAATACTCTCCAAGGCTAAATCCCGCACAGTAATCTGATACAAGGCCCTGCTCCTCAAGATAGGTTGCCGCCGCGAGATTGACCAGAGTTACCGCGACCTGGGTGTTTTCAGTCTTTTTGAGATCCTCTTCCGATCCATCAAAAAGTATTTCCTGTAACTTCATTCCGGTCTGATCGGAAGCGTCAGCAAATAACTTCTTTACTTCATCGCTTGCATCCCAAAGGTCTTTTCCCATTCCTGGATACTGTGCGCCTTGACCTGGATAAAGAAAACATTTTTTCATGATATCCTTCCATCTTTATTCTGGCTGATAGCTTAATCAACGGCCATTGGGCAGTCAAGGCAAAGAACATCAGATTCGCTTGCCTAACTAGCCGTCGTGTTGGCATAGTACACGTATGGCAGAAAAAAAATTACCAATGCAGACAACGACTGTAGGCTCATATCCAGTTCCAGTTTGGCTTCAGACAACTCCGTCTCAGCAGGCGGTTTCCGACGCGATTCGCGTCGTTGTCGATACCCAAAGGCAGGCGGGCATAGATTTGCCGACCGACGGTGAGCTCTATCGATTTGATATCAATCACCCTGATACAAACGGCATGATCGAGTATTTCATCAGGCCGCTCGAAGGAGTGGAGAGCGCGGCAGGATGGGGGGATTGGAAAGAGTTTCGCCGGAAGTCGACGATGAGTTTCAGGACTCAGCCAGCCGGCGTAGTTACAGGACCTATTGGAGAGGGTACGCTAAATTTGCCGGGAGCGTGCGCCCGTACCACCGGCATTGTCGGAGAGCAGGTAAAATTCACTGTAACCAGCCC
>JABGPX010000455.1 GCA_018644745.1 Spirochaetales bacterium | reverse complement strand
CACATTGACAGAAATGATGAGAAATTCATGCGAAATCCAAAACTCTGACCGGCAAATAGCATTCCCCAGTATACAATTGACACAAGGAGACCGATTCCGAAGCCGACAGATCGGCCGCTTTTCTTTGCGAATATTCCGACAGGAAATGCAAAAATAATGAAAACGATACAGCCAAAAGGAAGAGAGAACTTTTTATAGAATTCCAATTCATAGGTATGTATAGACCTGTTTCGAATAGGTTTGGCACGAAGAGTGTTGTGCTCAATATAAGCGTTCTCTAAGCTTCGTTTCTGAAGAGGATTTTCTTTTCCGGTAAGCCCCAGATTTTCAACCAAAGCGTAATATTTCGAACGTAAATCAAAGAAACTTTTTTCTACCGACTTTTCATGCGCCTCAACATCCTTTGCATGGGCCGCCCACTTTTCCTGAAGCGCTCCATACACATCCACGGAACTCATTTCGCGGGGTCCGGGATTTGAAACGGAGAAACTAATATCAGACAGAAGTATGTTATAAACCATCTCTTCGGATTCAAAATATTCGTATTCCCTCTTTTTATTTGCCTCAGTCGTGTGGCTGAATACTTCACTTAGTTTCAGGGAAATAACTCCCCTTTGTTCAAGATTATCTACAAGGACAGCCTCAGATGCGGAGATTACCCTTTTATTTTTCTCGGGTGATTCATCGATTATTATAATATTGTTTATGCTGCGATTATCGACCTCACCGGTAATAATAACCGAATCCTGATACCTTTTAACCGAAAAAGACTCTAACTCCAACTCCGGGTTTGACAAGAGGATTTTTCGATACAGCTTCCCAAAATTGATATTGCCTAGCGGGATGAAATAATCATTTGTGACGAATGAGAAGGCGGTAAAAATAACTCCGAGAGCAAGGAACGGCAGGATAAGCCGCGTTTTTGATATCCCTGAAGCCTGGACCGCGAGGATCTCATTATCTGAGGAAATCCGTCCTACCGCCATCAGTGCGCCGACTAGAGAAGCAAAGGGAAAGGAAATCGATACCACTGATGGAAGCATATATACAATAAGCAGAATCACATCCAGAGTAGGTACATTCTTTGCCAATACTTCTTCTGCGAGAATAAGAATGTTATTCATGAAAAAAATGAAGAAAAAGAAAAGAAATGCGATCAAAAAGGAGAAAAAGAATTCCCGCCCGACATATAGTGACAACGTAGTATAGCGCCTAATCATATCAAACGCCGGTTGATCCAAAGCCCCCTTCACCCCGTTCCGACGGTTCCAGATCAGAAACGGCAGCGAAATCCGCTATTACCACCGGGGCAATTATTAGCTGTGCAATCCTATCTCCATGAGAAATAGTAAAAGCAGTTTCTCCTAAATTAATGAGAATTACCTTAATTTCGCCACGATAGTCTGAATCGATAGTACCTGGTGAGTTGAGCACTGTTACGCCGTGTTTTGCGGCGAGACCTGATCTCGGCCTTACTTGTCCTTCATAACCTAGGGGTATCTGCAGCCGTAATCCGGTGGGTACCAGAGCGTGCCGGCCTGGAAGTATTTCTATCTGCGTTTCCAAACTGGCACGCAAGTCAGCGCCGGCGCTATGTACGGAGCCGTATGCGGGGAGAGATGCACCGGGCTGCACTGTACCATGTATCTGGATTCCCACAACGGCTCCTCGAATAAATCCGCCGCTCTTATGTCCGAGCGGCTTGCTGTTTAGTTTCTCCGATTGTCAGGTCGCCTAGGACCTCTATCGCGATCATTTCGTCCGCGATCGCCGCCGCCCTGAGGTCGATCAGAAATAGGAGGCGCGCCATCCGGGTCGATAGCATCGATATAACTCAAGTTCATTCTGCCCATTCGGTCAATTTCGATAAGTTTTACCTTAACTTCCTGACCTATCTTAAGCACCTCGTCCACTGCGTTAACCCGCTCTCTTGAAAGCTTCGAAATGTGGCAGAGGCCGTCCTTTCCAGGAAGAAACTCAATAAATGCCCCAAAATCCATAATCCTTTGAACAGTGCCGTCATAGATCCTTCCGATTTCCGGCTCTTCAACCATGCCTTTTACCATGTCAGCAGCCATTTTCGCGGATTCCATGTCTTTACCGAAAATGAGAACTTTTCCGTCATCGTCAAT
>JABGPX010000706.1 GCA_018644745.1 Spirochaetales bacterium | reverse complement strand
AGCAATAAGGTTCATCCCCCGATTAATGATATCCGCGTTGCCGCCTGAAAAATTATTCAGAAGCTCCAGACGTTTGAGAACATATTCATCATCTGAGGGCTGCGCTAAAGCGTACCGCTTTGCACGGATGGAAAGCACGTAGGTACCCAGGTGGCTGATGGCTGTGCGCTCCGGATCGTCGCAGTCGGCTATAAATGGGATGGCGGCGATGAGCCGAGGTAAATTGTTACCGAGAAAACTTGCCCGTTCCTTCTTTGTAAAGCGGAATGCGTCCGCCACGGCTCCGCCAAGTTCCTGCCAATTCGCGCTGCTGAATGTTACAACCTGCTCCAAAGTCTCCATTACTGTCTTTTCCATTATTTACTCCTTTAAGATACAATTATTATAAGCTAATTTGTCAATAAAGCAAGTTTTTACAATTAAAAAAAACAACTCATCAAAGGCCATACAAATGAGTCTTCTAAAGCTTGAATAACTGCTTTATAATGGCGCTGAAGTATCGATATATAGGTGAAAATGACAAATCAAGACAACGCAAGAATGGATTTGGATGCTTTGGTAAGCAGCTACGAATCCGCCGCCGGCAGCTCACCGAAAGACTCCCTTACCGGATTATTCAATTTCGGTTTTTTGGGTTATCTTCTCGACCATCTCCTGGAATCGGCTGTGCAGCCATCTGAAGATATTACCCTCGCCATAATCGACATCGACGGCTTCCGTCAGCTCAACGATCAGGCCGGATATCTGGAAGGAGATCGGCTGCTGAAAACTGTCGGGAACTCGATTGCGGAGACCCTGCGAGACGGAGATATCCCTGCCCGGTTGTCCAACGACCGATTCGGGGCAGTGCTGATGTCTACAGGCGCAAAGCTCGCGCATATTGCCGCCGAAAGAATACGATCGGCGGTTCAAAATATAGATTACGAAAATTTGTCGGTAAGCATTGGAATTTCATCTTACCCGGAGGACGCAGCCACTCCGGCTGAATTGCTGAGTCACGCACTTGAGGCGGTGAATCACTCGAAAATGCGCGGCAAGAACAAGGTATACCAGTACAGCTCTACGGAGGCCGCGCCCGCGGATATGCGCCCCCATATTCTTATTGTCGATGACGACCCTAAAATTACCAAAATGCTTACGGCGCAGCTCGAGGTGTTGGATGCGTCCGTAAGCACCGCCGATAATGGTTCCGAAGCTCTCGAGATAGTAGAAAAAATAGACACCGATTTGGTGCTGCTCGATGTAATGATGCCCGGAATGGACGGCTTCGAGGTCTGCAAAAGAATAAAAGAAAAACCCACTACGCGGCAGATTCCTGTAATTCTCATTACAGCTCTCGAGGATCTGGAATCGCGGGTAAAAGGAATAGAATCAGGCGCCGACGACTTCCTCAGCAAACCGGTGAATTATCATGAGTTTCTCGCCCGGACCAGATCTCTAATAAAAAATCGCCAGATAAACCGCAACTATGCGAGCCTGGAAAGCGTGTTGTTTTCTCTCGCAAACGCCGTTGAAGCGAAGGACGCATATACTCAAGGCCATACCGAAAGAGTATCAAACCTCGCGGTAGCACTCGGTTCGAAAATCGGCATGTCAGACGCAGAGATTGTATCTTTACGTATGGGAGGAATCCTTCACGATGTCGGTAAAATAGCAACTCCAAAAGCTATACTGAACAAGAATGGTCCTCTTACCGATGATGAGTGGGTGGAAATGCGTGCCCATCCGGAACTGGGTTACCGCATCTGCCTTCCCCTCGCCCAATCTCTGGGAATGGCCCTCGATGTAATTCGACATCATCACGAGAAACTCGATGGTTCATCTTATCCCGACGGGCTCGAGGGCGAAGAGATATCGCTCTCCGCGAGAGTCTTAGGCGTGGTGGATATTTACGACGCTCTAACTTCCGACAGGCCGTACCGGGAGGCCATGCCGTTGGAAGCCGCGATAAACATCCTACGAGAAGACGCATCCGCTGGCAAGATAGACGAAACGGTCGTGGAAGCCCTTGCGGCAATGGCAGGACCGGCAAAAGGAGAACAACGGCGCACGGCTGACTCGGAACCGCCAAAGAAGATTCTTGCGATAGATGATGACCCGCTCAAACAAAAACTGGTACAAGCCTTACTCGGACTC
>JABGPX010000074.1 GCA_018644745.1 Spirochaetales bacterium | reverse complement strand
CGAATAGTACTCAACATCGTCGGTAACAGCTTTTTTCCGACGAATACCGGCGGTGTCGAGGATTGTAAATCGAGTGCCTTTATACTCGAATTGCCCTTCTATTACATCCCTTGTTGTACCCGGGGTTGGGGAAACAATGGCACGCTCAAAACCAAGCAGTTTGTTCAAAAGAGTAGATTTTCCGGTGTTCGGTTTACCGAGAATGGCGAGATGAATGCTATCGTCCTCAATCTCAGAGCTCCCTTCGACAATTACCGGGAGCATCTGGACAATTAGCTCCCTTAGGCGGTCAAGGTTGCGCGCGTGCTCGGCGGATACCGCCAAAACATGCCTAAATCCAAGAGAATGGAATTCCCATACGTCATTTTCACGCATTTCATTATCCGCTTTATTGACCACAAGGATCAATTTCTCGGAATAGTGGCGCATTTTTGCGATGAAGTCCTCATCTTCCGGTGTCAGCTGAGTGACTTCCACAAGCAGCATTATAACATCTGCGGTATGAAGATAGTCGAGGCTGCGCTGGGATACCAGCGCGGCCATGCCTTCTTTTTCGACCTGGTATCCGCCGGTATCAATCAATATCACCTCTCGGTCGCCGATACGGCATTGTGACTCGATCGGATCTCGGGTTACTCCAGGGGTGGGATCGGTAATTGTGCGGCGACTTCCTACTAATCTATTGAAAAGCGTAGATTTTCCTACATTGGGACGACCAACAATTGCTATACGAGGCAGGTGTCTACTACGAGGTAACGATATCGAAGCGTTCATGCATCCAATTATTCACATATTTGTCTATCTCAACAACCGACCTCATGTCAGAAATTGTCCCAACCAATTCCTCGGCATCCCAAAGTGATACCGTTCGGATGATTTTTTTCACTTCAGGGATGGTTACAGCGCTCATGCTGAAAACATCAAGGCCCAATCCGAGAAGGATTACCGTCGCGATCGGGTCGCCAGCCATTTCGCCACACATACTCACGGGGATTCCCGAGTGATGGGCGTGATCGATTACGACTTTGATTAGCCGCAGTACTCCAGGATGAAACGGCTTATATAGATATGCAATTCGCTCATTCCCTCTATCTACGGCGATTGTGTACTGTATAAGATCGTTGGTGCCGATGGAAAAGAAACTTACATTTCTTGCTAGGATATCAGATGTCATAGCAGCTGACGGAGTTTCGATCATGATACCAACAGGGATTTGTTCATTAAACTCAATGCCGGATTTTCGAAGTTGATCCTTGGCCTGTTCAAGCATTTCAATTGTTTTTTCAAGCTCCTCGAGACCGGAAATCATCGGAAACATTATTTGTAGATTGCCATGGACCGAAGCTCGAAGAATCGCTCTGAGCTGGTTGAGAAAAATCTCCTTTTGAGAAAGGCAGAATCGTATTGCACGCCATCCTAAAATAGGATTTGCTTCATCGATTCCCTGCATCCCCGCAAGAGTTTTATCTCCCCCTAAATCCAGGGTACGAATGGTAACGACTTTGCCGTTCATAGAGCTAAGAACGCGGCTGTATGCTTCGTATTGCTCATCTTCTGTCGGCAGCCCCTCGGGTTTAAGGAATAGGAATTCAGAACGATAAAGGCCAATGCCATCGGCGCCGTGTGCGATAGCGGATTCCGTTTCTTCGGGAACCTCAATATTCGCCATAAGCTGGATCAATTTACCGTCGCGAGTTTCGGCCGGAAGTTCGTGAAGCGTTCGCAACTCTATTTCACGTTCATGATACACCCTGGATGTATTCTCATATTTCTTCTTTGTTGAGTTGTCGGGTTTGACGATGACGGTTCCAGTATTCCCATCTATTATTATTTCATCACCTGAACGCGCATGCTGCGTTATTTCCGAGAGGCCAAGAACAGCAGGGATCTCAAACGCCCGTGCCAGGATCGCGGTGTGCGACGTCTTTCCTCCCGCATCCATTGCGATGCCTTTTACTTTTCCCTTATATAGCGCAAGGGCATCTGACGGGAGCAGATTATGGGTTACCAGAATGACTTCCTGCTCCAGATCGCTTAAAGATACTCTCTCCTTAAAAAGCAAATGATTGAGTACCCTCTTGGAGACATCGTGGATATCAAGAGATCGCTCCTTTAGGTAAATATCTGTGGAAGATTC
>JABGPX010000457.1 GCA_018644745.1 Spirochaetales bacterium | reverse complement strand
CTGAGGGCGAGGAAGATGCAACCGAAAAGGCTGAGTCCGAATAAGCTGACTACATGGAAGCTGTTGCGCTAAAAGACAAGGTTCCGCCGCATAATGACGATGCGGAGCGCGCCACAATCGGCGCGCTCCTGCTCGATTCTGAAGCGTTAGCTACCGTGCTGCAATACTTGCGGCCGGCAGATTTCTATCGCACATCTCATAAGAAAATATTTCAATCAATAATTAACCTTTTTCAGAAAGGCGACGTAACCGATCTCATTACTCTAACCGAAGATCTGCGCAGTCGCGGAGAACTCGAGTCCTGCGGCGGATCAGCTTATATTTCTACACTTACCTCTGAAGTACCGACCAGTGCGAACGTGGAATATTATGCCCGTATCGTGCAGGGATGCAGTGTTCGGCGGGCATTACTGAAAATCTCTTCGGAAATAATCGCAAGCGCTCACGACGAATCACTTGAAAGTCGGTCTATTATCGAGGACGCGGAAAGAAAAATATTTGAGATAGCGGACAAACAGCAGACCGGGAGTTTCAAAACCGCCGGCGAGGTTGTCGCACGTACTATTGAGGCAATCGAAAAACGGTATCATACGAAAGATAACTATACCGGACAGCCTTGCGGTTTCTCAGATCTTGATGATATGACCAGCGGTTTTCAGGACGCGGAGTTCATTGTAATCGGCGCCCGGCCGTCTGTGGGTAAAACTGCGTTTGCGTGTACTATCGCTGCGAATATGGCCATTCGATTTAAAATCCCTGTCGGGTTTTTCACCCTGGAAATGTCTGATATGGCCCTTATGCAAAGAATCGTTGCATCTGAAGCAAGAATCGGAAGCCAGAAGATACGAACCGCTTTATTGACACCGGCGGATTTCCATAGTTTGACCGACGCCGCGGCAAGGATATACGAAGCACCGTTATATATCGAAGATACTCCAAACATGAAGCTTTTGGATCTCCGGGCGCAGGCCCGGCGAATGATTACGCAGCATGGTGTGAAAATAATTTTCGTGGATTATTTAACTCTTATTACACCCGAGCGCGAGGGTAATGTGCCCCGGCATGAGCAAATCGCAGAGATATCCCGTTCTCTCAAAGCCTTAGCACGAGAATTAGAGATACCGGTCGTCGCTCTATCTCAGGTTCGCAGAGAAACTGAAGGCAAGCAGCCGACCCTTGCGGACCTTCGGGAATCCGGATCTATCGAGCAGGACGCCGATGTGGTAATATTCCTGCACAGAGACAGAGGAACCGATCGGGAAGGTCAGGACGGGCCGGCGAATAATATTGAAACGGAAGTTATTATTGCCAAGCAAAGAAACGGCCCTGTCGGAATGATAAGATTGGCCTTTCTGCCGGAGTATACCAAATTTGAGTCGCTAACCAGGGGAATGCAGTAATCGATCGATGCAGAGGGTGCAGTATGAGTTTTAAAGATGACTATAATTTTGAGTACCTGATTAATGAAGCAGAACGCCTTGTATTGAGCCATCTGGAGAGCCAGCTTTCCGAGGAACGAGAGGGAGATATGTGCCTGTGTCAGGATTGCATTCTCGATATGGCGGCATTCGCTCTCAATAATGTAAAACCGCTTTATCGCGTGTCACTTATGGGGAATCTTTACGCGAAGGCGCTGGAAGGTTCGGAGTACGAAACAGAAATTTCCGAAGCCGTGTCAGCGGCAGTAAAACGAATCTCGGCGAATCCCTCTCACTAACCTGTAATTAAAAGTATGCCAGATACGAGTTAGTCTGCCGGACGGATGACAGCACCGACCCTCTCGAAGTTACCGCAACCCATTCGTAATCCTCAAAGAGATAAAAATCCAATTCATGGGTGCCTCTCGCTCGGTTCCACACGGAGATGGAAGAATCTCTATTGAGAGATATCAGCCACTGATCCATAACTCTTACGAGAATGGGGATATTGTTGTTCCCGTCAACCGGCATGAACCTCTGGGTTCCCGGATAAAGGGCCTTGTTTATGCCGCCGCTGGAGAGGAATAGCGTTCCTCTATTTATACTGATCGTCGCATCCTTGTGGGTTCCCTGCATAGAGAAAAGAATCTTCGAATCTTGAAATATCGTGCCCGCATATTCAGTTACAACGGTTGTTGTGTCGGAACCTTCTCTGACCAGACT
>JABGPX010000361.1 GCA_018644745.1 Spirochaetales bacterium | reverse complement strand
CCTCGGAGGTTGGAGCGCCGTAAGGAAGTGCCAAGCAGGGGATGCTGCGGGCTCCCTCGCCGACGATACTCAAAGCGGCCGGCTTTCCCCGTCGCCAGGCGTCAAACTCAAACTCTTCTATGGCGACACGGTCGAGGCCGTATTCCTCGAATTTACCAGCAATGTATTCGGCGCCGCGGAGTTCGCCCTCGGTACCGGAGAATCGGATTCCGATGGTGTCGCACAGGGTATGCAGGACATCCCTGGTTTCATTCGATGTGTACGCGTCGGCGATAATAACGCGGTCGAGGTTGATAAATGGATTGTTTGTATTACTCATAGTGGAACCGATTGTACATGATATAATCGCGGGTATACAAGGAGAGTACAATGACGAGTACCAGCCCAAATATCCTCTACATCATGACCGATCAGCAACGATTTGATACAATCGCTGCGCTTGGGAATTCGCTGATCTATACGCCAAACCTGGATCGGCTGGTTGAAAGAGGTATCAGCTTTACGAACGCCTACTCTACCTGCCCGGTCTGTATTCCGGCCAGATACACAGTAAGGACCGGTTGCGAAGCGCCCACCACCGCTATCTTCCGCAATGAGCGGGCTCAACCTGCGGCGGATCAGGCCGAATCTATGATCGGCCGCTGCGGTCCCTATCTAGCCCAGAGGATGCGGGAACGCGGCTACAGGACGTTCGGTGTCGGCAAGTTCCACAGCAATCCGTGGGACGAAGACCTTGGCTACGACGTCCACCTGCATAGTGAAGAACTGTACCGTCCGGATCAGCGGGAACAGGACTCCTACGCAAAATGGCTCGCGGATAATCATCCGGAATATGATTTCCAGGAAGGTCTCATGGGGGAGAGAACGGAGATGTACTACATGCCCCAGATGAGCCACACGCCGGCGGAAATGGGTGTTGAGTTTTGGGCGAGTCAACACGCTGCCCAACAGATACAGCTGGAAAACGACCGGCCGTATTTCGGCTTTGTGTCTTTCGTCGGCCCGCATCCCCCTTTCGCGCCTCCAATCCCCTTCAATCGCATGTACGATCCTGACACTATGGGCAGTCCCGCGGAAAGCGACATCGCCATCGATCACATGGACCAGCAGATACCATTGATGAATCAGCTCATTTGGGCAGAAGAGATAAACGAACCCTGGTTCCGGATAACGAAATCCCGATACTATGGTGAAATTTCCTACATCGATTGGTGTATCGGCAAAATACTGGATGCGGTAGAACAACGGATGGATTCCGACAACACGCTAATCTGTTTTTTTTCCGACCACGGAGATCATTTAGGAGACCACCATGGATGGCAGAAGGAAAGCTTCTTTGAGCAATCATGCCGCATCCCATTTTTGCTGAGCTGGCCGCGGGAACTTCCAGGTACCATCCGCCGCGATGACCTTGTATGTCTCACCGACCTGTTCGCCATCGCGACAGGAGCATCCGGACATACGGAAGTTAGGGACGGCATAGATGTGCTCGGATCGATCTCCGGCGAAACCTCCGGGAGGGACAATCTCACGGCCTTCCACGGCAGACCTGGAACCGCGATGTTCAAAGCCATGGTCCGCCAAGCTGAATGGAAATATATCTTTCTTGCAAACGGCGGCGGAGAGCAGCTTTTTAATCTGGACAGAGATAGCGGGGAGACGTCCAACCAAGCCGACAATCACCCCGAAATTGTTCAGCGGATGCGGGGCATCGCAACTGAAAAGGCCACCGCCGCGGGAGCCGATGCACTAGAAGCAGGAGGTTTTAAACAATTTCCTTTTGCGAAATTTTTTGGAGCAAAAAATTCCCGCGGCCCGTCGGGCGAACGAATCTATCAGTTTGATAGGTCCCGAGGGGTAAGCGGCTTCCCCGAATCTCCTTCTGACGTAATGAAGTTTTTCGATCAAAAGCGGATGGAGCACGGTAACTAGTCTCCGCTCCGCTTCAGCCAATCGTTCACCCGAACCTCATCTTCCGCGCTCCAGCCGGTAAACGTATTGTTCATAAGTGTCTGGTAATTCGAAGAGGGATTACCTCGAAGGCTATAGGAGTCATCCCAATAGAGGCCGCGTTTAGCCTGGCGTTGGAATTGGGCAAAGGTGTGCAAGCAGTATAAATTCCAGTTTTTCAATGTTTCCTGTC
>JABGPX010000075.1 GCA_018644745.1 Spirochaetales bacterium | reverse complement strand
AGAAGAACAGGATACCCGACTTCCTTTGCAAATTTCTGAATTTCCGCGGAAGTTGCTGCCATTCGATTTACGGGCTGCTTCAAATCAAGCTTTCTAAGCAAATCCGCGAAAAGCCCCCTGTCTTCAGCATCAAAAATGCTTTTTACTTTTGTTCCGACAACCTGAGCGCCCCTCTTTTCCAATTCTTCTGCCATATTGAGAGGTGTCTGCCCGCCAAGCTGAACGATGACCTTTTTTACCTGTTCCTTGCGCATGATTTCACTTACATGCTCAACGGTGAGAGGTTCGATATACAATCGATCTGAAATATTGAAATCGGTGGATACGGTTTCTGGATTTGAGTTTATGATAATTGTTTCTGTTCCCTGCTTTCTATACGAGAGAGATGCCAGAGTGCAGCAGGTATCAAATTCCAGGCCCTGACCGATACGGTTCGGACCGCTTGCAAGGATAATTACCGCGTCGCCTTCCGGGGGTTTTCCTTCGTTTATCTCTCCATATGTAGAGTAAAAATATGGAGTATCAGCGGTAAATTCCCCGGCACATGTATCGACAAAATGAAAACATGCCTCTATTCCGTTGTCTATACGTTCTTTCTCAATATCCGCAGGTGAAACTCTCTTTAGCTGGGCTATTCGTTTATCCGACATTCCCCCGCGTTTTGCTTCAAGCAAGAGCTTTGGGGAGAGATCTTCGGCGGCGATCGTGTCCTCAAGTTTTATCTGATCCAGCAGCTGAGACAGAAACCAGGGATCAAAGCCGGTTTTCTCGTACAGTGTATTGAGAGATCTTTCGCCCTCTCGTTTCAGCACCGTATACGTGGCGAAGAACCGCAATGGGTGCAGGGTGTTGAGCATATTGTCCAGGCCGTTATAACCAATATTAAGCTCATTAATGCCTTCGTAGCCCATCTCAGCCGCTCTTATGGCTTTATTGAGCGCCTCAAGGAAAGTACGGCCAAGGGCGAGGGATTCGCCAACTGACTTCATCTGTGTTCCAAGGGTGTCGTATGCTTGAGGGAACTTTTCTAGCTCAAACCGAGGTACCTTCACCGCGCAGTAATCCAGTGACGGCTCAAAACAGGAAACTGTTTTTCCTGTTATCTCATTCACAATTTCGTCAAGAGTATACCCAATTGCAAGTTTTGCAGCGCATCGGGCTATCGGAAATCCAGTGGCTTTACTCGCTAAAGCCGACGATCGAGATACGCGGGGATTCATCTCGATGACAACCATCCTGCCATTGGCGGGGTCTACTGCAAACTGAACGTTCGAACCTCCGCAGTCGATACCGATTGCCCGGAGTACTTCGAGAGAAGCGGTCCGCATTATTTGATATTCATCATCTGAGAGAGTCTGAATTGGAGCAACGGTTATGCTGTCTCCTGTGTGTACTCCCATCGGATCAATATTCTCGATCGAGCAGATGATTACAGCATTGTCGGCTTGATCACGCATCACTTCCATCTCAAACTCTTTCCAGCCGATGAGAGACTCCTCGATAAGGCACTCGTGAACAGGGCTTTCGTCAAGAGCTCTTTCCATGAGAATGTCGAGATCCTCCGCGGTGTAGGCAATGCTGCCCCCCTGCCCGCCCAGAGTAAAACTCGGACGCAGGACGACAGGTAAACCGACCTCTTTTGAGAAATCCCTTGCTCCCTGCACCGAATTGGTCATAGCCGAACGCGGCGACTCAAGTCCAATCCCGGCAACAACCCGTTTGAACTCGCCCCGGTCTTCCGCGAGCCGTATTGCCTCAATACTGGCACCGACGACTTCTACATTATATTTCTCGAGCATGCCGCTTTCATGGAGCGCAATCGCAAGATTCAGTCCGGTCTGACCGCCCATAGTCGGAAGAAGGGCATCCGGTCTTTCAACCTTAAAAATCTCTTCCATGTATTCAGGCTCTAAAGGTTCGACATATATTTTGTCGGCTATGCCGGGTGTGGTCATTACCGTGGCAGGGTTGGGATTTACCAGAACAACTTGATATCCTTCTTCTTTCAAGGCTTTTACTGCCTGTGTTCCGGAGTAATCGAACTCACATGCTTGACCAATAACAATCGGTCCCGAACCGATAATGAGTATTTTTCTTATGTCCTTACGCGCGGGCACGTGCTACTCCTTGACCTTCTCGAGTTCATTG
>JABGPX010000076.1 GCA_018644745.1 Spirochaetales bacterium | reverse complement strand
ATCAACAAGAGCGAATATTGACGGAAGCAGGCCGAGGTGACCCATAATTTCTTCGGCATACGCCGCGGCCCAAAGGCCGACTGACGAAGGCATAGCAATTTGGCTGTGTGTGCGGCCCGGCATAGGTACGCCGCTGTTTCTATCAGCCAAGTCAGCCAATGCTCGCACAGCGGCGACCGCGGTTCGAGCGAGCTCGAGAAGGAACTCCCGCTCGTAAATCCGCAGAGCCGTGAGCACCTGATCGTTCCGCGACCTGCCGGTGTGAATTTTTTTACCGCTCTCACCAAGTTTTTCCGTAAGACGGTTTTCTATTGCGGTATGACAATCCTCGTCTTCACGGAGGATTTCAAACCCGCCTTCCTCACCTTCCCGCGTTATTGCGCGCAATTCTGCTTCGAGACCGTTGCTTTCCTGTTCAGTAATTATCCCGATCGTTTTAAGCATTCTTGCCTGTGCGATGCTGCCGAGACAATCTGCGACCACGAGTTCCTTATCGAGTTCAAAATCTAAGCCTACGGTGAACTCTTCGATGAGAGAATTGAAACTGTAAAACTTCTGCCAAAGCTTTGCCATCTTATTCGGCAGAATAGCCAAGTGGATTCGGTCTGTCAACGATGGTCAACGATGAATCAGGAGCCTTCGTTGAAATTCAGGCCATCTTTGCCTGCTGTAATCGCCACGGTGTCTCCATCTTTAAAATCACCCTGCAGCAGAAGCTTCGCGAGAGGATTCTGAATAAGATTTTGTATTGCTCTCCGTAGAGGCCTGGCTCCATAGGAAGGATCAAATCCATGGTCTGCGAGCTTCTTCTTTGCACCGTCATCGAGAGACAAAGTTATCTTGCGTTCAGAGAGACGCTGAATGAGCTTGCCGAGTTGGATGTCAACAATATCGAGAATCTGTTCCTTTCCAAGGCGTTGAAAAGTAATAGTCTCATCAATTCTATTGAGAAACTCCGGCTTAAAGGTCGCCTTCATGAGCTGTTCGATCTGCCCGCGAATAGAATCCAGATCTTCCGTCTGCAGGATGAGGTCGCTGCCCAGATTACTCGTCATTATTATGATGGCATTACGAAAATCGACTTTTCTACCCTGCCCGTCGGTTAATCTTCCCTCATCTAGTAATTGGAGCAGCACGTTGAATACATCGGGATGAGCTTTTTCAATTTCATCAAACAGAATTACAGAGTACGGCCTTCGCCTTACGGCTTCGGTGAGCTGCCCGCCTTGATCGTAACCTACATAACCGGGAGGAGCCCCTATGAGTCTCGATACCGCGTGCTTTTCCATGTATTCGCTCATATCAATTCGCGTAAGCGCCTTTTCGTCGTCGAATAGAAAATCCGCGAGAGTTTTCGCGAGCTCTGTCTTGCCGACGCCGGTAGGGCCGATAAAAATAAATGTACCAAGAGGTTTCTCGGTATCAGACAATCCAGTTTTGTTACGGCGGATGGCATCGGAAACCGACCGAATAGCCTCATCCTGACCGACGACTCGCTTTGAGAGAATATCTTCGAGTTTGAGCAATTTCGCCATTTCCGATGACAGCATCTTTGACACCGGGATTCCAGTCCAGGTGGAAACGACAATAGCAATATCTTCTTCGGTAACCTCCTCTCGAAGGAGCTGCTGACCATCTTGAATCTTTGCAAGCTCATCGCTCTGAGACTCGAGCAAGGCGGCTGTCTCGGGCATTACTCCATGTTTTATTTCCGCCGCTTTAGCGAGATTCCCTTCTCGCTCAAAACGAACCTCATCAATCTTCAGTTCTTCTAATTTCTGATTGAGCTCGCGTATTCTTTCTATTATAGACTTCTCATTTTCCCATTGAAGCTGCATCGCGTCGCCGGCGGTTTTGAGTTCTGCCAGTTCGCGCCGGATTTTCTCCAGCCGGTCTCGAGACGCTTCATCCTCTTCACGGGTAAGAGCCTGTTCCTCGATAGTCAGCTGAAGAACCCGCCGCTCGATTTTATCCAGCTCTATCGGCTGGCTCTCGATCTCCATTTTTAAGCGGCTTGCGGCTTCGTCGACAAGATCAATTGCTTTATCAGGCAAAAACCGGGCGGTAATATATCGATCGGAGAGAGTTGCCGCGGCAATCAAGGCTTCATCCCGAATCCGAACCCCGTGATGCACCTCATATCGTTCTT
>JABGPX010000498.1 GCA_018644745.1 Spirochaetales bacterium | reverse complement strand
GATTTCCGACAGCGATATTGTAAGGCGGATCGTTTACTACAATTTGAGCACGATCGTCGCCGAACAACCGGCCGACGCCGGAAGCGTCCGTCGCATCGGTCACACCGACCCGGTGGCCCGCTGCGTCATCGGTCCAAATATCACCAGAGCGAAGACGGCAGAGCGGCAATATACGTTCTCTTATAGCTTTATCGGAATCGAGTCGCGGAAGTGGACATGGCTTCATGCGATCGGCAGCCCTTGTACCGAAACTTTGTTCTTTCCCGTGTCCTTCGCCCGATACTTAACTCTGATTTCGGCGGTGAACATTTTTGTATTTCCGCTTAAACGTTAAATTACGGCCGTAGATATGTCAAGTCCGCCTTTATTAAACCAGGAATTCCCGGCACATATTTTGCAAATATCGGCCGGCAATTCTCAATATGACCTATTAAATGCGACCTTCCTTTGAAAATTGCTCTATCAACCGTAGCTATGAAGTCCTGACAGCAGATAATTCACGCCGAAAAAGGTGAAAAGTGCCAGCAAGTATCCCACTATTGCAACTATAGAAGTTATTTTTCCTCGCATTTTTCTTATTAATCGCAGATGCAGATAAACGGTATATGCCAGGAATGTAATCAACGCCCACGTTTCTTTCGGATCCCAGCTCCAATAGGAGCCCCAGGCATACTTTGCCCAAATTGCGCCGAAGATGAGCGCGCCCGCTGTGAAGATAGGATAACCGATTCCGATGGTGGTGTAAGCAACCCGATCCAGGTTCTTCTTTTTATCTTCATCTTTCGTAATTAAATAATAGATCGAAGCGACAAAAGCGACGGTAAAAAATGCTTCCCCGATGAAAGCAAAAATAACATGCAGCACGAGCCAGTATGATTGAAGTGCGGGGATTGGCGGGGTGAGCTCGCTTGAAGTGATCGGCGACGAGCTTATTGCCAGAAACGCGAGAGCGGCAAAAGTTCCGCCGAACATTATCCACGGCATGAAGGTCAGGCGTTTTTGAAATCGGTAGATAAACAGCAGCAGAGCAATGATGCCGGCGAAAAAGATCAGTGATTCATAGGTGTTTGTGATGGCCGCGAAATTTATCCTCACGCTGCGCTCAACCATGGTACCGAGAAGCAGAAGCGCTGCCGCAAGTAATCCGTAATGTGAGAAAACATCTTTTTCAGTTTTCTTTAAAATCAATAATAAAACCTGAACTACTGCTACCGCGGCGAGTATAAAAAAAGCGATTGTGGGGATCATATTTCCTTGTCTCCTATTTTCTGTAAATACGTAACTGCTAATCCAAGCCCTGCAAGTATGAGTCCGATAAGTACCGGCGTAAATCCAGGATCGATCACCGCCTGCAGTCCGGTGACGTTGAGTACTCCCAGGCTGCGTACCGTGTATCCTGCAAAAACATCTCCGACAACAACCTTGAACAGGCCGGTGCGCTCCTGGTTCTGCCATTTTTCCAGAAAAGCGGCCTGCTGTTTACCGTTATCCGGATCGGCTCCAATTCCTGACAAGACGTAAGCCGCTTCGTTGGTTTCCAGAGGTCTGCCTTCTGATAATTTTATCTCCCGCCCGTCGATTCCTTCCAGTACAACCCGGGATTCTTCGGCATAAGACGACTGAAATACATCAATCCGTCCTACGTTCAGCGGTTTATTTACTTCAATAGGAAAGGAATCGACAATCTGTTCGTCATTTTTATACACATCTACAGTAGAAATCCAGTCTTTTGGAGACCCATCGTCATACGTATAATATTCGAAAGATTCCAGTTCGACCACATATCCTCCGGGAAGCTTTATCTCATCTCCCGGAGCCATATACATGAAACCTTCCAGCCTGCCGAGAAATGTGACCAGGCTGCCTACTATGAGTATAAGGAGTCCGATATGAATCATGTCCGGGCCGAAACGTTTTTTACGTTTGCCTTTGAATTCTCTCGTGAGTCGGTCAATGGTACATACCGATAAATTGATGAAAAAAAGAATCGCGGCAAAGATGAAAATAAACGATCTGAAGAAACTGTGAAACTGAGTATTTACTATAATCCAGGTAAGGAACGATGAATAGGTGTGATAGTAGAACGCTAACTCTCTACCCTGAGGTACCAAAGTTGCCAGTACCGCCGTTACCGTAATAAATATCAAAAGCACTACA
>JABGPX010000487.1 GCA_018644745.1 Spirochaetales bacterium | reverse complement strand
TGCGTGTAACTCCCCCGGATCCGTCGGCGGCTATTTTGATCTGACCGGCGATCTGTTCGGGATAGTCTTCCTCCTTCAGGGGTATCAGCAGGGTTTCAAAATACTGAAGACCACCACTCGGGGCTGTCAGTTTCTGATAATAGGTATAAGGATTGTAACGGGAACCCCTGATCTCAAGTTCTGATCCCTCCCACTTGTCCAGATGGATCGTGGCTCCCTCTTTCGGTAGAAAGTAGATGAGCAATTTTTGATCCTCTCGTGAACAGAGCCAGTTCTCGCCCTGCGAAATCACCTGTTTGATCTGCCATAGGGGACCTGAGGTGTGGGGCAAATCATCACCGTAATCAACAGTGTCCCTGATCCAGAGAAGTCGGTTTTTCAAAAGAAAGAGCTCCCTCGTCCGTTCCAGAGAACGTCGGAGTCTTGTATGCCCCCGGCTTCGACAGAGGCTGTGAATGTATAACTCACGATCATGGTGAAACAGGACATCGGCCTTAAAATGCGGGAGTTCGTAGGAGTACCACTGACGGGGATACCCCTCTTTGCCGCCCAGACAGATCAGATGGAAGTCTTCTGCTGGCAGTTGTCCGTCCATAACAAAATCTATTTCAAGAGCTTCAAAAGGGCCGTTGTCCAGATCGAGGGGGTAGGGGAAATGCCTTCCCAGAAACTGAGGTTCAAAGCTGTAAGGATCGTTCAGGTTTTTCGGTACATGCCCGGTAAAGTCAAAGTGAAAAACGCCCGTGTCGCCCTCCAGGTCAGTCAAACCTACCCATTTATCTTTCTCGTTTACAAAATCCGATATGACCGTTGTCTCACTTTCAGAGACTAAACGGATCTCTCTGATTCTGACCGTATAGGAACCTATTCCCAGCCATTTCATCAGGAGAACCCACTCCTCCTTTGGATTGAAGTTGAATTCCCTAGGCAGATCGTTTCTGATTGCATGCTTGGACTTGACCGGTATTGACGGATCAACTTGGAAATGACCGTAATGACGTACACTATCAAAGTCCAGCCGAATGGTCTGCTCCTTTCCCGGAGTTTCGCTATAGCGGGGTACGGGAAAATCCTCCGATTCGTCAGCAGTGTATAGCAGATTATGGCAGTAGGTATGATAGGTCTCCCTGCCGTTATCATCTAACATGCGCCCCGCGGCCTGCAGTCCGCTGAGGGCCAGGGTATCACAGTGACCGTGTTCATCCCGGTCAGAAAGGCTGAGAGTTCCGAAAAGAGCGTTTCTCTCCCACCCGCTGCGTAAAACCAGCCGCTCTAACAGCCCAGAATTCCGCGTAATAATTCCGGGATTCTCCGTTGGAACAATCGGCTCCACCGCGTCGTCACACCAGCGGTGAGCGAACGAAAGTCCCATGATATCGTGGTGTACCTGTTCGGCGTCTGTTTTCAGTTCCTCCTCCCAGGAGAGAAAAATCTGGTGGGCCATAAATTTAAAGCGCCCGTCCTGGTAGACGGCCGCGGCTTTCTCAAAAACCGCTATATAGAGTCCCCAGCAGGGTTCCCAGGGTCGCCAGTCACCATAAGCGGCGCAACGGCCATTTCCACCGCGGGAGAAGAGCAGGTTTTCAAGGCCCTTTTTCATGGCCGGAAGTTCATACCAATTCTCATGTCCCCCGGTCTCCATCCACTCCATCAGAAAGAGGTAGGTAAGAGCTTCATATCCGTAGGCCCTCTCTTCGGGCTCACAGTGATTCAGCCAGTCCCGGCTGAGGGTTTCTTCCAACTCATTTAGATCCTTATCTTCCGGGTGTGGACCGTGTATTTTTCTCAAGGGATTCAGACCGGCCATAAAACCGACAGCCCGATTCATAGGTCCCCTCTCATACTCGGAATGAGAGAGCAGCTCTCCAATAAAGCCGTTCAGCACGATCTTCTCATTCTCGGAGAAGACGTCTTCATCAAGCAAGAACCTGGTGGCGGCAGCAATACGGGGAGGCAGTTTGAATCCGGTTACATTCATATCGGGTTCCAGGATGCCGCCCTTGCTGAAAAGCGTCAGTTTCTTCCGCATATCCCGGATTACTCCCTCCATATATTTGAAGTCGCCGGTCTGCTTATAGAGCAGTATTTCACTCTGAATCGTCCAGCCGGGAGCTTGGTAATCCTCTGTACGTCCGATTTTCGCATAGAGATCTTTGATCAGCTTGAGATAATGTTCTTTTTTCAATGTGGCCCTCCCTTTGTTTGCCCGTTAATATTCCGCTCGACGCTCTGCTCTTCATATGTCGGACCCGCAATATGAATCTCCCCGTCAACGAATTCTATAGGATCTATGACCAGGTAAGGAATCCCTTCACTCTTTAATATCCCGTGACAGCAGATCCAGAGTCTCCCGTCGGGGCCGGTGAATACCGCATTGTGTCCTACCGCTGCCCAGGGATTTTCCGGATCACCCGAATATGCAACACCGTACTTTTTACAGGACTCTCTGTTCTGGCCGCCGTAGACCGGATTTCGGGGTGATTTGGTCCAGGGACCCAGCGGACGGGATGCTGTGGCATATCCTATCTCATATCCCCGGCTCCAGGAGGAGTAGAAGAGGTAGTAAACCCCCTCTTTCTTAATGCAATAGGCTCCCTCTATGCTGACTCCGTCCCAATCACCCAGATCCAAATTGCCGTTGGTAAAACAGGGCTCAGATTCCGCAAGGGGTTTCATTTTCTCTAAATCGATAGGTGTGACAAAAATGGTCTTATCACGGTTGTTAAAGGCGTAGACCTGACCATCCTCATCTTCGAAAAGGGTCAGATCGTTCCCTCTGATAAGGGGAGTGTCATGGGTCAGCACGGTATAATCGCCCAGAAGCGAGTCCGATGCCGCGACTCCACTCTGCTGCCCTCTGGAGAGGTGCTCCTCCGTCGTCTCATTCTGACAGTTGTAGGTAAGGTAGTACTTACCTCGAATTGTATGAATCTCCGGAGCCCAGAATCTATCAAGATACCAGACCGAGGGATCCAGTTTGCTCCTTTCTATCAGTAGCTTTTCAAATTTCCAATTCAGGAGATCATCGGATGAGTAGATCTTAATTCCGGGATTTTTTTCCTCTTCCCAATACCAGAAGGGGGCGCATGTCCCGATCAGGTAGTATCGTCCCCCCTCCTCAATGATTTGACTGTCTCTTATGCCGCCGGTGATGCCCTCTCTGATGGGATTCCTGTAGCGAAATAATGCCATATTCGCACCTCCTTTTATAAGTCGAGAATATCCGAAAAGACAAGTTCTTCATTATGATTACATGATAGGATAGATAACGGAACTATGCACGTAATAGGACGGCAGCAGTGATTTTCAGAAAGCCACAAATTATCGAATTCCCGGTGCTGCTGCTTTCTCTCGGCTGTTTAACCTATATTTATGCCGTAATCGATGTTATTCCTAACCGTATAGATTCGTTCCAACTGCTGACGGTACGGGTGTGTCTCATCCTTACAGGAATCTGCCTTTGCGGCGAGACATTTTTCGGGAAAGACCTTTTCCGAATCGGTTCTCTCGTTGCTCACCTTGTCGTACTCTTTGCGTCTCTGGGTTTCCTGCAGGGCGCTTATATAATAGAGGAACTCATGCTCATTTCGCTGTTCGTGCTTCAGAGCTCTATCAGGCTTTCGGTGGTGCGCGGATTGGTGCTTAACCTTATAGCCCTCCTCTGTGTAACGCTGATAGGGATAAACTTCGACAACGGCGCGAACAATAGGATCGCGATTCTCCTGTTCGGCGTATTTTGGGCTTTTATCACCGCCATCATCATGTACTACCGCGAAAGACTTGTCGAGAAATCCAAGGTTGTCGACGAACAGCACAGATCCCTCGAAAATCTTGCCGCTGCGGCTCATTCCTTTGTAGAGCACCTGGAGGACGTAGAAATAGAATCGGCCGAACGGGAGAGGCAGCGGATTACCCGCGAGCTCCACGATGAGATCGGTTATGCGATGACAAACATTTCGATGATGATGAACGCCACCAGAGGATTGCTGGATACAGATCCTGAAACACTCCTTGATTACTGCAGGAAAGCTCGAGAGATTGCCGCAAATACGCACCGAGAGACTAGAAAGACGCTGTACAAGTTACGTGGAATGGAAAAGAAAGTAACAACGAATCCTGGGATTTTCTTCATAAAACTTTGCCAGGATTTCGCTGTCGCGACAGGTATAGAAACAGAATGCCATGTCGGAAATCTTGCCGGACAGATGAACGCGGTAGTTTTCAACGCGCTTTTTCGCGCTGTGCAAGTAGGATTCGTCAACGCTCTCCGCCACGGAGACGCAGCGTACATCCGGCTATCTTTCTGGACTGATGACGAGGAGCTCCGAATGCGTATTTGGAATGATACACAGATAAGTGCCGCCGATTCTGCCGTGATAACTGAGGGGATTGGCTTGAAGGGCACATATGAACGGTTGGAAACGGTAAGCGGCAGACTTGGTTTCGGACCCGTTGCCGACGGCTTTGAATTCGTGGTATTTATACCCAAGGAAGAGTTGAGCCGTGCAGCCAATTAAAGTACTTATCGCAGACGATCAACATCTCTTTGCACAAAGCTTGAGGTTTGTTCTCCAGAATGACAGCAATGGAAGGATAAACGTAATAGGGATAGCGGAAAATGGGAAAGAGGCCGTCGCTCAGGCTCAGGATCTGGTGCCCGACGTAATCCTCATGGATATTCGCATGCCCGTAATGGATGGTGTGGAAGCAACTGACATTATCCGGAAACAATTTCCAGATATTAAAATCCTGATACTTACAACATTTGACGACGATGAGCTCGCGGTTGACGCTCTCAACCACGGTGCGACCGGTTATGTGCTCAAGGAGGTCGATCCGCAGGACCTCATTCTATCGATCGAAGCGGTACACAAGGGTGCGTTCTATATGTCACCTTCGATCGGATTCAAGCTTCTCGACCTCATGCATCCGGACGAGGATCGGTCGGCAAAAGAAAAAGAATCACTGATTTTCGAGCTGCTTCAGGCGGCACCTGACCTGACTCGACGCGAGGCAGAGATAGTATGTCTGACGGCGAAAGCTCAAACGAATGCACAGATCGCCGACAGCCTCTTTATCGCCGAAAAGACCGTAAAGAACCACCTGGTTTCCATCTACGACAAACTCAGTGTCCATAACCGGCTTTCCCTTATCAAATATGTCTCCTCATTGCGCCAGCGCGTTTATCCGTACGAAGGATAGGACTATTTTGGGGTAATAGTCCTATGGTTTTGCACCACCTCGTTAGGTATCATCATGGCATGATTCATATATACAGCCCGGAACGCCGCGGCGGCTTCAAGGCTATGTTGGAGGATTTGTATGAGCGATGGGGAAATTTTTTCTTTCGAGGTAACGAAGGGAGGTAAAAGCGGGGATCTGATCTCAGAGAAATCGAAGGAAGGAGATCTGGCCGTCGGTTTTATCGGGTCGGGCTATTTCGAGTATTGGCGGATGTATGAAGGGCTCAGGGAGCGTGTCGAGGCGGATCTGCAGACGATTGCAGACCGTTTGGGGAATAGATGCCGCGTAATTTATCCCGGTCTGATAGACACTCTCGATAAGGCCGATGCCGCGGGTAGACTTTTTAGAGAAAGCTCTATCGATGTTTTGGTTGTTGCAGAAGCAACCTACAGCACCGACTATTTGATACATCAGGCGCTGTTGCATCTACCCGACGATATGCCGATTCTGCTCTTTGCCTCACAAAAGCATGCGAAGCTAGATTACAAGATGGGCTATGATGAATCGTTAAGAAACTCCGGACCTATGGGCATTATCCAACTTGCATGCGGTTTCCGGAAGATGGATAAATATCGGAACTTCGAAGCCGTGGTGGGATCGATCGACGACGATGAAACATACGAGGATATATACAGATATATCAAGATACGGGAAATAATAAAAAGCCTGCGGTTCTGGAATATCGGATTGATCGGACATATCTTCCGGGGCATGTATGATTTTCAATATGACAAGACTTCGGTATCCGGCAAACTCGGTCCGCACATTATGGATGTGGATATCAAACATCTTAAAAACATACTCGATGAGATCGAATTGGATGATCCGAGGGTTAAGGAGATAGTCGATCACGCGAAAGCGGAGTACGTGATTACGGACCTTGATGATATAGATCTACAGCGGGGCGCGAGACTTGGCGTAGCTTTTCAGGATCTCGTAGAGCGGTACAAACTCGACGGGCTTGCGTTACTCGGCCAGCACTTTATTGAGGTCGAAGCCAACACAACCTGCTATCTAGGCTTATCGGAGCTCCTGTCCTCGGGCAAAGCTCTTGCGGTAACCGAAGGTGATGTACTCGGTCTGATAATGAGTAAAGTGTTGAAGGAGCTCTCGGGTACCACTCCTTTTTTCGGCGAATGGGAAGAGATCGACGCCGAGCTGAATGCTATAGTAATTCTGGGACACGGTTTTATCGACCCGAGAACGAGCCGTCCGGATCGACCCGTGAAACTGCAGCGGGCTTGCGAGGATTGGGGGTTTGAAGGAAACGCCCCTGGATTCGAAGCTACCTACTCTCCCGGCCCTGTGACCATGTCGCATATCATCGAGCATCAAGGCGTCTGGAAACTGCTGGTGAGTGAAGGCACGGTACCGGATACACCGCCTTTGGAAATCGGCGAATCTTCCCTCATCATCAAAACGGAGAAACCGATTCGAGAATATTATCGTGAGCTAATCTTGCTGGGTTTCTCCCATCACGCCATAGTCGCTCCCGGCCATCACGGCAAAGCGTTGGAGCTGTTTGGCAATCAGCTTGACATAGAGATTATCCGGGTCTGAGACAGAGGGAAGTACATAAATGATTACTATCACCGCCGCAAAACTTTTTTGCGAATACGCTGCCAATCCGATTGGGCTTGATGTTCCCGAACCGAGGTTTAGTTGGGTGCTGCAGTCAGACAGGCGCGGAGAAATGCAGACCGCTTACCAAATACTTGTTGCCGGCAGCCTTGCAAACCTCGAGCGGGGCATCGGAGACAAATGGGACAGCGCGAAAGTTTCCTCCAGCCGGTCGGCGAATGTGGTTTACCAGGGAGAGACGCTTTCAAGCACGGAAGAATATTACTGGAAGGTACGGGTTTGGGACGGCGACGGCGGTGAAGGCGCCTACTCCGAGCCGGAGGCCTTCGAAATGGGTTTGCTGCATGAGACGGATTGGCTCGGAACATGGATTCAGGCGGATGACGAGATTGCATCGCCGATTTTCCGCAAAGTGTTTTCGCTAGGCAAACAAATCAAGAAAGCAAGAATCTATCTCTCAGGTCTCGGACTATATGAACTTTACCTGAACGGGGAAAAGGTGGGGGATCATGTACTTGATCCTGTTCTTACCGACTACCGGCAAAAAGTACCTTATGTGACCTATGATGTAGCCGATATGCTCAGGAATGGGGAGAATGCCATTTCCGTGATGCTCGGAAACGGATGGTACCGCGGATTGGCAAACGGCAGGTTTTCCTTTGACAGCTCTTTGAAGATGCTTTTGCAGATGAATGTTCATTTCTCCGACGGCACACATACGACAATTGAAAGCGATTCTGATTGGAAAACCGTTTCAGGGCCTATCACGCACAATACCTTTCAGAGCGGGGAGATCTACGACGCCAGGCTGGAAAGTCCGGGATGGAATCAGACCGGTTTTGATGATTCGACTTGGGACCGGGGACGCGAAGCATCTGATCCAAAGGGAAAGCTGTTTTCGCAAGCCCTGCAGCCTATGAAAGTTACCGAAACCCGGGAACCTGCCCGGTCCTTCAAGTCAACTGAAGGTACTTATCTGTTTGACTTCGGACAGTTGTTCAGCGGCTGGGTCCTGATCCGGGTGAAGGGACGTAAGGGCGATAAAGTAACTATCACTTATTCCTCCCGATGCCTGCCGGATGGAACTATTGACGAAACCGGAGCGTCTGGACCTTGTGAATCGGACACCTATATTCTTAAAGGCGACCCGGACGGAGAATCCTACGAGCCAAGGTTCACCTTCCATCCAGTTCACCACGTTCAGATATCCGGGCCGCTTCGCGACTTTTCGGTTATCCAGGTCCAGGGCAGGGTAGTGCACTCCGCCATCGAGATGAATGCCGAGTTTTCATGTTCAAATGAATTATTCAACCGGATACATTCCATCGTAACGTGGACCCTTCGCAATGCACTGAAAGGATTTCCGATGGACTGCCTGCACCGGGAGCCCCTTGGCTATAACGAACCTGCCAGCGTGTCTTCGGTCCTCTTTACTCGGACGTATATGCCCCGGTTCTGGTCAAAATGGCTGGAGGATATTCGGAATAATCAGCGGCCCGACGGATCGTTATCCGATTGGGCGCCTGAACTGCCTGACTCCAACAGGCAGCATGACGCCGCACAGGCCGGAAATTACCCGGCTCTAGTCTGGTACCTGTACGAGTACTACGATGACATACGTATACTATCAAACCATTATTCGGCGATTGTGAAATGGATCGATTACCTCGGTTCTATCTCTGAGGAAAACATCATCTCTACC
The DNA here is from genome assembly GCA_018644745.1 of Spirochaetales bacterium. The sequence continues at coordinate 5,208 of JABGPX010000487.1, read as the reverse complement.
GGCTGGCTGGGAGACCATATGACACCGGGGCCTTCCCCGGGTTATGAGGAATACACCTCCGATGAGATGCCGCCGCCTCTCATCTGGACGGGTTATTATTATAGAAGCGCCGTAGTGGCATCAAAGGCCGCCGGCATCCTCGGCAAGTCTAAGGACGTGAGTAAATACGCAGAGTTAGCGGAGAGTATCAGAGAAACCATCAACACCGGCTTTTTCGATGCGAAGAAAGGGAACTACGCAGACGGGGCCCAAACTGCGAACGCATTCTCCCTAATTCTCGGTCTGGTTCCTGAAGAGCGTGTCAGCACGGTTCTGGATAACCTTGTGCGGGAAATCATGGAGACTCACAGCGGTCACATACACACCGGCCACGTCGGTACCCCGAGCGTGCTGGAGGTTCTCATCAAACATGAGGAGAGCGAAGCGCTATTCTCCCTGGCCTCAGCAAAAACTTATCCCGGCTGGGGTTATATGGTTGAGCAGGGCGCAACGACGATCTGGGAATCCTGGGGACGTGACTGGGCACCGGACAGGGATGGCTCGCACAAGGCCCATCGGGCTGACAGCATGATGATGTGGGGCGGCATCGATAAGTTTTTCTACCATTATATCGCGGGTATCGGCGAACCTGCTTATCATGGACAGGAAACGACAATCCCGGGATTTTCGGAGATTGTAATCAGGCCCCACGTGGTAGGCGATCTCACCTCGGCTTCCGCGCGGATTATGACCGTGAAAGGCGGCGTGGCCTCGAGCTGGAGGAGCACGAAAACCTCGCTTACTCTGGACGTAGAAATACCGGTAAATAGCCGGGCGCGGGTTGCTATTCCGAAACTTGGATTCAGCAATCCGGTGGTGTTTATGGAAGATACTGAGATATTTGCTCGAGGGTCGCTTAATAATGGCGCCGTGGGCGCCATTGGCATTATTGAAGGAATTGAAAGTCCGTATTTTGTCGAGTTTTATGTCGGATCGGGTTCCTACTCGTTTGTACTCGTAGAAGGCTAGGACTTTTTTGAGTTTAAAGTCCTATGGCGTTCTGTCACCCCGTGGTATAGCATACCAGCTAATATGGAAACGACCCGAGCAGATGGTGCCCTTGACGGTTCAAAAATTAAAAGCAGCAAAGGGTCATCGGTAACAGGCGGATATAAGGTAACCAAGACCTCCGTGCGATTACGCAGAGCCGTTCATGACCACTGGCAGCTCTATCTGTACCTTGTTATTCCGATGATCTACATCATCATCTTTAAGTATGTCCCGATGTACGGAGTAATAATAGCGTTCAAGGAGTATAGACCCAGGGCCGGTATCTGGGGCAGTCCGTGGATCGGGCTGAGCCATTTCCGGCTGTTCTTGAGCTCGTACCAGTTCAAGAGGGTACTGCTGAATACCCTCGGAATAAGCATCTATTCACTGCTGGCGGGGTTTCCCTTTCCCATTATTCTAGCACTTTCACTGAACGAGGTGCGATCGAAGCGCTTCAAGAAATCGGTGCAGATGATCTCTTACCTGCCCCATTTCATTTCTGTGGTCATATTCGTCGGCATCATCTACCGTATGTTAGCGTTGGACGGCATCGTGAATATGCTTCTCGTGGCTTCCGGCGCCGAACCGATCATCTTTATGAACGATCCCAAACTGTTCAAGAGCATCTTTGTCTGGTCCGGCGTCTGGCAGGGGGTCGGGTACGGCAGTATCATTTACCTGGCCTCGCTATCGTCGGTCAACGTAGACCTGTACGACGCCGGCAGAATCGATGGCATGAATCTGTTTCAGAAGATATGGCACATAGATATCCCGGCCATCATGCCTACCATCATTATCCTCTTCATCCTGGCCGCGGCCAAGATGATGAACGTCGGTTTCGAAAAGGTGTACCTGCTCCAAAACAACAACCCGTTCCTCATGTCGACGTCGGAAGTAATATCAACGTACGTGTACAAAGTCGGATTATTAGGCGGAGCCTACAGTTTCGGAACCGCCGTGGGGCTTTTCACCTCGATTATCAATATGATTCTCCTCGTTACGATCAATCAGGTTGCGAGGAAAGTCTCGGAGACATCGCTGTGGTAGGCTGGAAGAACCTCTCGAGAGCCAGCCTTCAATACACCCGTCTGGACCGAGTGGTATTGTTGGTAAACGGTATCCTGTTGGTCGTTGCATTCCTGATTTTTATGTATCCACTGTTGAACGTCGTGAGCAATTCGTTCAGCTCCTACGAGGCTGTGAATAAACAGCAGGTATGGCTGTTTCCGGTAAACTTCACGGTTGAAGCCTACGTCGACATATTCAGTTCTCCCTCGATCGGCACCGGCTATTTCAATTCCTTTTTCTATACATTCTTCGGAACCATTATTAACATCGTGGTGACCCTTCTCGCGGCGTATCCGCTCTCGAGGAAGGCCGTGGTCGGCAGGGGCGTCGTAATGGCGATCTTTACCTTTACCATGTTTTTTTCCGGGGGAATGATTCCGACGTTTCTCGTTGTAAGATCTTTGGGGCTCCTCGATACGCGATTGTCCCAGATGCTTCCCGTCGCAATGGGCGTTGTAAACGTGATAATCGCAAGAACCTATTTTCAAAACAGCATCCCCGTAGAGCTCTACGAGACCGCGGGGCTGGACGGTGCGAGCGACACCCAGGTTCTGTTGAGAATCGTCTTGCCTTTATCGACGCCGATTATTTCTGTATTGATCCTCTACTACGCGGTGGGTCACTGGAACTCCTTCTTCAGCGCCTTGATCTACCTGGACAGCCCGAAGCTGTATCCCCTGCAGGTCATTCTCAGAGACCACCTGATGGAGGAATCCTTGTCGATGGAGGAACATTGGGACCAAAATGCGGCGATATACATGGCGAAGCAGGCGGTATTCAAATATGGTCTCATCGTCGTCGGATCCCTTCCCGTAATAATACTCTACCCGATCATTCAGAAATACTTCACCAAGGGCCTCATGATCGGCTCTTTGAAAGGCTAATTTTAAACTATTTCTTAGTTTGCGATATACCGGGCGTTGCCCGGCTAAAAAAATAAGTTGGAGGTTTTATGATGAAAACGAAAATCCTTTTACTGGTGCTTTTCATCGCCGTAGCGTTTTCCGCGTTCGGAGGAGGCGAGAGTGAGAGTTCTGTCAATGCAGCCGATGCGGAACTCGTAAATCCGAAAGGGGTGTATCCGATTGCCAAGGAGAAAGTCACCGTTTCGATTTTCAGCCACTGGAACAGCCGCAAAATGGAAAACCCGATGACACAGTGGGTTGCCGACGAGTTGAATATCGAAGTCGAATGGGCCATTCAGACGCGGGAGGGACTTGACGACAAGTTCAACGTCAAGATGGCCGCCGACAATCTCGACGATATCACCCAATTCTACGGCCTCGCCGGAAGTCTATACGGCGGTCTGGAGGCCGTCGAGGACGGCTACTTCTACCCGATCAGTGACCTGTTCGACGAGTACGGCGATGCGATTCCCCAATGGATGAATGCCGAGGCTGACATGTGGGAGATAACCAGGGCAAGCGACGGCAAGTTCTACTCCGTACCGGGCCGCCCGATCGCGTTCGACGACCAATTCAAGACGCGCATCCTCATCGAGCAGACGTGGCTGGACCGTCTCGGGTTGGATATGCCGACCACGACCGAAGAGTACTTCGACGTCCTCGTCGCGTTCAGAGACAACGATGCGAACGGCAATGGAGATCCTAACGACGAGTTCCCGCTTGTCGCCAGTACCACGCGCCCGTTTCTCGATTTCCAGAGCCCGCTATTCGGCGCTTTCCTGGACAATTTCGATTGGCTGCATATCAAGAACGGCCAGGTGTACAACGTGGCGACGACCGAGGCATTCAGGGAAGCGTTGCGCTTCATGAATCGCCTGTGGGAAGAAGGTCTGGTGCATCCTGCGTCAATGAGCCAGCATCGTAACGACGTGCGCGCAATGAACGATGCGAACGACTACACCGTAGTCGGATCGACGCTTGGGCAGCATGAGGGTTACGTCGGCGCCCCAGGTGGCGACACATGGCAGGCCTACAATTACCTGCCGCCGCTGGAAGGACCGGGCGGCATAAACATAACCTGGCGCGCACCGAAAAACCTCGCCAGTCTCGGGACTGGAATCGGCGCAAAAACCGAGGTTCCGGCTGTTGCCTTTAGATTTCTCGACTGGCTGTCGAGCGAAGAGGGCCATTTGGCGAAGTACTGGGGGATCGAGGGAACGCACTACCGAGAGTCCAAACCAGGCGAGTTGAATGTGGCCGGCGAGCAGGCTACCTGGACGGAAATCGTCGAAAACAGGGAACCAGAGTGGGGTTGGGGCCACCTTGGAGTGATCTGGGGCGGCACCGGGCTCTTTCACGACACCCTCAGGGCCGTGGTCAAGACTCCTGAAACCGTGAATGTAAGCGGCATGACACCAGATGAAATGATATATAAGACCTCTGTCGAGTACCTAAAACATGTCGATTCCCTCGACACGATCTGGCCTGCCAACATCATCTTTCCGCCGGCGGTAAGGACGGAGCGGGCCATACTCGGCGGAAATGTCAATGGCCTTATCTACGAGTCTGGATCGAAATTCGTTACCGGTGACCTCGACCTTGACGCCGACTGGGCAGAGTTCCAGGGCCAACTCGAGGCAGCCGGTCTCGAAAGGTATCTGCAAATCTGCCAGGAAGCCTGGGAAGCACGAAACAAGTAAGCAAGCGCTCTACATCGCATAACCGTGAATAAACGGCGCCATACGCGGGACGTAAGTTCCCGCGTATGGTTTTTTTTTACATTAATGGGCAACACTGCAGCTGAAGAGACGGCAAATTCCGGGAGGTATTCTTATGAAAGACACTAAGTTAACAATACAAAAACCAAAAATCGGGCTGCTGCCGGTGGGGCACTTCTACTATTGGGACCAGTTTCCGGAGCTTCGCGAAATGGGATTAGGTATGTACAAGAAGCTCCTGCTGGAGCTTGAGAAAATCGGCATCGTGGAAGCTCCCGATCTTGTAGATACCATTGAGAAGGCACGGGGAGCCGCGAGGTTCTTCAAAGAGAAAGAGATCGATATCCTCCTGGTGTTTCCCTTTGGCTACGCACCAAGTATGTGCGTTCTTCCGGCAGTGCAGGAAAGTGACGTGCCCCTTCGAATTCTCAACGCCCACGAGAACTCTTCCTACGACTACCGGCGGGCCGATACCACCGAATATCTCC
>JABGPX010000077.1 GCA_018644745.1 Spirochaetales bacterium | reverse complement strand
ATGCGTTTCGCGTTGTTCTCTGTACGGATAACAGGCTCATGAGCAACACGAGCATCACGAAGGAGATGGCTCTTGCTGTAGAGTATTTCGGTCTTACATTAAGGGACCTGGAGAAAATAACCATCAACGCTATGAAATCCGCCTTTATCCATTATGACGACAGGATAAGGATCATTTATGATGTCCTTAAACCCGGATACATAAAAGTACGGGAAGGAACCGATCCCTATGATTGATAATCACGGGCAGCAGGTTAGAGGCTGCTCGCTGTATCCAGTGCGAGTTTCATCATATCGGTAAATGTCTTCTCCCTCTCTTCAGAGGTGGTAACAGCATTGGTTACTAGATTATCGCTCACGGTAAGAATAGAGAGCGCACGGACACCAAACCTGGCGGCAAGAGTATAAAGAGCTGATGTTTCCATCTCTACCGCGAGAACGCCGTACTTGGCCCAGAGTTTCCAGAACTCTGCGTCTTCGCTGTAAAAAGTATCTTCGGAAAGTATGTTTCCGACTTTTACCGGCAGGTCTAGTTTCTTCGCATTTTCATATGCCAGATAAAGCAGGTCAAAGCTTGCTCCCGGCGCGAAGTCCATCCCTTCAAATCGGTGCCGGTTCATGCTCGAGTCTGTCGACGCGCATTGCGCGAGCAGCACGTCTCTGATTTCTACATGAGACTGCAGGCTGCCGCAGCTTCCGATTCTCATGAGATTCTTAACTCCGTAGTCATTAATCAACTCATGCACATATATCGAGAGAGTCGGCATTCCCATGCCTGATCCCTGAACGGAGATTCGTGATCCCTTATAAGTGCCGGTGTAGCCGTACATTCCCCTCACTTCGTTATAACACACCGGATTTTCGAGGAAATTTTCCGCGACAAAGCGGGCGCGCAGCGGATCGCCGGGCAGCAGAATCGTCTCGGCGATGTCCCCTTTTTTCGCGCCAATATGAATGCTCATCTTTTGCTCCTTATTACTCTAATAGATACGATACGGGATTATTTCATCTATGTCGATCTTTACCGACACTCTTGCCGAGTATGTACCTTCATTAATAATAACATAAGGTACCTCGGTAAATACCGCCTTTCCGCGAATTTCTTTGGGCTTGTTCAGAATTCTCGACCGCAAATAGGCTCGAATCGCTTCTTTCACCCCGTCGCTCATAGCCGCGGTTTTTTGCTCAACACCGAGAAACAGACTTCCCGTTCCGACTCCGGTAGATCCAGGATACACATTGCTCCCCATCATTCGGAGCCAGCGAAGCTGATGCTCTATAGGTGTGTATCGAACAAGAGCATGAAGCAGATTATTTTCCGATCTAACCTCGACAATTGATAGCGCCGGATCGCCCCAGGGAATCTGCGCCGTTATAGCAATATCGAAGATCTCATCTACCTCTCTTGTTCGATCCGAAGGGGTGTATACAAATGTAAATCCGTAGATAATTCCGCTGAATACATATTGTGCTTCTTCTAGAATCCTTCGATGAGCTTCCTCTTCACTGAGAGGATATTCATCTTCGGTCTGCACAAAGGGACTCAATTCCACCCAAAATTCGCCGGCGAGGATTGGATCGATGTCCAGGCCGGAAATGAATTGACCGAGAAGCACGAAGATGAGAAACCCTGCACCGCGCGGGACGCCCCTCGCGGTGCCACGCGTGGGGCCGCACGTGGTGCCGCCCGTGGCGCCACGAATGATGTCCGGGGTGTTACCGGGAACGATCATTTCCCAAAAATACCGAAATTGGATTGACCCCGAGGCGGATGAGGAAATAGAGATATGCAATACCGAATCCCGCCAGATGGGTGAGATGAGCAACCCCGGACGCGGACCCGCGCAGCTGAAAAAATATGGCTGCAACCGTGTAAATAAGAACGAGAATAGGCGCCCGCACAGGGATTATACCCATTATATAAATACGGGCGCTCGGAAAATAGGTAGCGAAAGCCAGCAGCACCGCGTACACCGCACCGGACGCACCGAGAAGATAGACCCCGTAGTTCCCCGTCGCTCGATAGAAAATAAAGGATACAAGCCCGGCCAGTATCCCGCTGCTCATATAGAAAAGAACAAACTCATGGCTCCCCATGCGGCGTTCAATCTGAGCGCCGAAGAAAAACAGGCCAAGCATATTGAATAGAATATGGGTGAAATTCGCGTGGGTAAACATATAC
>JABGPX010000991.1 GCA_018644745.1 Spirochaetales bacterium | reverse complement strand
ATGTCAGATCGAACGCAGTCTGGTCCGAGGCGAAGTATTTCTTTGAAGACCTCTTCGAGGAACCATAAGAAACTAGGGCGATGTATAAATTTCTCAGATAGGTATCGGTGCGATAACTTGAGAAGACACAAACATCCATGTCACGAGCAGCGCGCATAGCACCGCACCGGTATATATCCTGCCGGTTATGCGATAGAACCACGTCGAAACCGGAATCACCAGAATCAGTACTCCGATCATATGAAAGAGATTGAGAAGAAAGGTAACAAACATGCCGCCCGGGCCCACGAGCAGGATGGTGCCGTTGATAAAAAGAGGTACATACTGCACCAGCAGCATCAAAATTAGGGGTACAATTAGAAGTAGAATATTGGTTCCGGACCAGGCAAAGAAGGTGGTCATGAAACTGCCCCGGAGCTTTCTTCTCATTCTGCCGTGGATAAATAACTGCAGAAAAAGAAATCCAACCAGTATAAATGGGAAATATATCAGGAACAGCAAGCTCCGATGCCAGGTCAGATCGCTGGCAAAAGGAAAAATAAATCGAAAATCGATAAGGAAAATCTTTTCCAGGGCGGTTTGTAATCCCAGTGCATAGCCAAAGAGTACCGCGGCAAGCAGCACCGATCTCAGGAGCGCTAATGAGTCCAGTGAGAAAGAGTCCAGACGGTACGAGATACCCAGATCAAAGAGATCCGTTTCGCCGTGCCGCGACGCCTTTTTATACCATAGAATGAACAGGGCAAAACCAATTATATTTGTGAGCAGGAACCACCAGACAACCCCGTTGACCATCATCATTGGAAAAATCCGGTCAATTGGGACCACGTAGATGTGAATCGCGAACAAGATCAAAATGAAAGGGAGATACAGGCACATCACCAAACCATTGATGATCGCCGGAATCGTGAAATCGCGGCCGGCCGCGGCATAGCGAATGGGAGATTCCATACTGGCTCCGGAAAAGAAAGGTGTCTTAATCAGAATTAATCCGAGAGGCAGTAGTGACGCGAAACACGCGACCAGTGCCAATAAGGTCATCCATTCTTTGAGGGGCCAAATCTGAAGTTTCGGCTCTATCCAGCGGGTCGATTCCAGTTCCAGTGAACTCCTCATCCACCGAAGCGCCTCAGCGATCGTATCTCGATGATGAGATTCCATTAAGTGAGTAATTCTCGGTACAATTACTCTCCGGGCACTGCCGTCTGCAAAATCCCCATATGTAATACCGATTTCAGGATTTGGGTGATCTATAACGGCAGCTGTGGCCGGAGCAGACATCCACTCTTTTTCGATATCATCGGTTCCGGTCATCCTGTCGCGGAACTCGTCCCACTTCCCGATTATCATCAGCAGGTTCGACGGCCTAGCAAAATCTGCTTCCCCGGTGTAGGCAAACCCGCTGATTACCAAGGCCTTTATGCTGCTGTCCTCGAGAGCCAGGTTGTATACTATCTCCGCGCCTAAGCTTTGCCCCATCAATCCGATAGATTCCGGATCGACACATGGCAAAGACGACAGATATTCCAGCGCACTCTTCGTACCGTAGCTTGGATCGAAATCCGGGGCATCTATGTCTCCGGGTTTTCCGGAATTACCGCGGCCTACTGCGTCGATATTCAGAACTACAAAACCCCGCCTTGCAAGCTCTATACCGTAAGCGTCGCTGGTTTCTCTGTTATTTTGATATCCGTGAACAAATACTATTCCTGGAAGAGTCGCCCTATCTATATTCGCCGGCTTCAAAAGCTTTGCCCGCACTGTAATGCCGTTATAGTTTTCAAATCGAACATTGGTTACTTCTACATTTCCGAAATCGGTCTGAGCGAGATATCCCAGGATTTCCGCTGCCAGCAGTATGACAAGAAAAATCGTAAACCAGATAGTCGCCTTGAAGTATGATGTTTTTCTTATAAAACTTTGTGTATTCATCGCATTATTGTAGGCCAGTGAAAGCACCGAAGCAATGCTTTGCATAGACCGGCTTTACCGGTATTGTTAATTCTTAAAAGCGATGTTGCCGGTAATGATAGACAGGAGTAAACAATGAACAGAATTGCATTTAAAATGAAATTGAAGCCTGGTTTTGAGGACGAGTATAAGAAACGCCATGACGCATTGTGGCCGGAGCTTACGGAATTGCTAAAAAGTCAGGGATTGTCCGATTATTCAATTTTTTATGAT
>JABGPX010000755.1 GCA_018644745.1 Spirochaetales bacterium | reverse complement strand
CAGGTATTTTTTTTCAATGGGACGACCTGACCCGGGTTCTCTTGGAGAATATTCGATTCTTGAAAGCGACGGAGTTCCATATCGCTGTTTCTATTTTATGGATGATCAACTCGCAGGAGTGGTTATGATAGATGAACGCGAACGTGCAAAAGAATATGAGAAAGCCGTAAGGGACAGAATGAGCGAGGAGGAAGCTAATAGGATTTTTCTTTCCTGATTATATAGCCTGGTTCAATCTCCTTTTCGGTCCTGAGGAAGTGGGTATGACCATGATTCGCCTTCTCCGCGATTGTCCGTGTCTCATCGAGCAGGTCAAAATCTTGATCCTCGATGAAAAGAATATCAGGGCCTATGTATTCAATCGTGTCTTCGCGGCGGATCTGATTCTTTACGTCAATTTCATACACACAGGGCTCCACTCTTTCGCCGATGGTGCCAAGAAATACATAGTCTCTTTTGTATTCTGATTCATTCGGCGCGATAGCATTCGGATCATCAAAATAGAATCCTGTTGAATATTCGCGATGGCTGGCTTTGAACAGCTCGTCCCGGTAGCCGGAGATATCCGTGCTATCAGAGCCGGTAAGGCTGTCAATAGCTTTTCTGTATGCTCGGGTGACTACCGCCGCGTAATAGATCGATTTCATCCTGCCTTCTATCTTCATAGAATCTATGCCGGTTTCCGCGAGACTTTTAAGGTGATCGAGCATAAATAAGTCCTTTGATGAGAGGACAGTGGTAAAGCCGTCTCCCTCGATTACCGGAAGATATTCACCCGGACGTTTCTTTTCTTCGAGAACCCGGTATTCCCACCTGCATGAATGAGCACAGTCTCCTTTATTGGCACTTCTTGATGAGAGAAAACTCGATAGGTAGCATCTGCCGGAATACGCCCAGCACATCGCACCGTGAACAAAGGTTTCCAGCTCCACGTCGGGAACCGCTTTCCTTATCTTCTCTATCTGCCGCAGATTTAGCTCGCGGCCGAGGATTATACGTTTGAATCCTGCATCCCGGTACCATTTAACAGCTTCGGAGTTAAGGCAGTTTGCCTGGGTGCTGAGGTGTAGCGGCATATTCGGGAGAAGCCTTCTGAGAAGCGCCGCAGCCCCTGGGTCGCTTACAATAAGGCCGTCAAAAGGATATCGCTTGAGATCTTCTATCTGCTTTTCTACTTGCTCCAGGTCATCATCGTGGAAGTAGATGTTTAGTGCCCCGAAGAGCTTTTTGCTGCCTTTTATTACTTTTAATTCTTCCGCCGAATCAGCCTCGAAGTTATCTGCTCGCGAGCGAAGGGAGTAATCTCTGGTTCCAATATACGCGGCATCTGCTCCGTACTTATACGCAGTTTTGAGCTTTTCAATGTTCCCCGCGGGGGCTAGCAGTTCGGGCTTATTCATCAGCGTTTACTGCATTCGGCTTTCGGGTCTTTTCGATATCGCTCCGGTTAGCGTCGATGAACTCAAGAAAATAGTGCTGCAGAGAATCAAAGTATCTTCTTTCGAGAGCCGCGGCGGGTCTGGAGATATAGCGATAATGCCAAATTTCGTGTCGGTATCCTGTAACGCTTTCATAACCCTCCGGGTAAGATAGTGAGAATCCATACTCCCAGGCATGTTCAGCAAGCCACCGACCTGCGGGAGTGTCGCCGAATTCGTCGGTTATAGAACCAAAATCGATCGTGGTTCCCAGCTGATGCTGTGATTTACCCGGCTGTGCCGATTCTCGGTCTGCCTGCTCTTTGCCCTCTCGTGCGACAGCCCGCTCATACACTCCCTTTTGATAATCATAAGATCTGTATGTCGAGGAAAATACCAAAGTAATAGAATCGTTTTTTGCCGCTTCATTCATTGCCAGAAGATCCGGCATTACTATTTCTCGCAGCAACAACCCATTCCGACCTGTTACAATAGGATAATCTGAGAGATCAACCAGGTCAGGAGGAACAAAATCTGGCGCGAGGGAGTGAGTTTTATCGGCGATCAATAGAAGATCCAGGGGAATTCCTAAGACTGTCGAGGCCAAATCGAGAAATATTCCAGGTTCTGCTGCGATCGCTGACTTTATCTGCTCCGGTAGTTCAATAGTCATTTTGGTCAGTTCCTCGAGGTTTAGCGAGAAATCAGGATGGAGCGCCTGGACTGGTTCCTCCGCGCACGAGCTGAGAAGTATAATTAAAAGTAGAAG
>JABGPX010000078.1 GCA_018644745.1 Spirochaetales bacterium | reverse complement strand
TTTTTGAAGCGGAACCGCAAGCCGATTCAGGAACCATAACATGGTCAGCTCCAATGGGAATCGTTATGCCGGTAACCGGGACCGCCATAAACTACGTCGAGATCTGGATAGAGACCGGGAACGAACACACGACCGTCCGGCTCGTGATAGAACCCCTAAAGGACATTTGGGACAATATCTGGAAAAGCGGCGCGGCGCATGAGTGCGCGCCGGTTTCCCAGATGAAACATAGCAGCGGCTGGGTTCGGTTCCCTATCGATTTCTTACCATCTTCCCCGTTGGTACGACTCGTGATCGACTCGGACAATCCGATTTCCCTCGGTTTCAATCGGCGGCTACTCCCAGGATACTTTCGTCAAAAACTCGAGCGGGGAGTCTGGCACTCCCGCTTCGGCAGCGAGCAGGGAGTACACATTCCCGTGAGAATTTATCCACCACAATCGCTCTTCGGCCCTGGGCAAACAGTCAACGGCTGGTCACGCCCGGTGAATGCGCCGAATCTCTGGATGTCGGATCCCGATCAGCCGTTACCCCAGTGGATCGAGCTTTCATGGGAGGCACCGATATCAATACGGCGGGGCATTCTTCTGTTTGACACAAACCTTCACCTTGAGCACCGGCTACGGAACGGATTTTACCGCTCGCCGGAATGTGTAAAACACTACACAATCGAGGCGAAAGTCGACGGCGGGTGGGCGGAGGTTTCACGAACCCGCGGTAACTATCACCGGCGAAATGAGTGTTCTTTCGCCGCTGTCCTGACGGAGAGCCTGCGTGTCGTAATCGAAGCCTCGAACGGGGATCCATCGGCCCGAATCTATGAGATCAAGGTCTACTAGTAATCATCATCAGAAAAGATAGGAAAAAGCGATGAACATCGAGAGCATAAGGATGACCAATTGGTCCTTCAAGTTGTGCGAAGACAATCTCAAAGATATGGAAGCGCCGTGCATGGATCCTGTGTGGATAGGCGCGGTATCCGATGAGGTTATGCTCCAAGAGGTCCTGGCCCTGAAGGATGCCGGCTTCAACACCCTGATCGTCGAAGGCCTGAGGCGGATTATGCTCTACGAACATAACCGTGAAAGCGCCGAGGTCCGCGCGGCCATCGCCCGCGCCGCCGGCATTGCCCACGGCGAAGGAATGAACCTGTTCTATCATTCCACCTGTTCATTCGCCAATCCTTCACTCGGGATCTTCACCGAACATGAGAAAACCATGTTCTCTGTTGACGGGGAGACAGGTGAATATGCCTTCATCCAGGATTGGGGCGGATGGTATCTGTGGTGCATGAATAACCCTGATTTCCGGAATGAATACTATCGCTTGGCCAAATTGATGGTCGAAGAGACGCAAGTCGACGGCATGATGACCGATGAGGTGTATTTCCGCACCGGGTGGTTTGATTGCGTCTGCCCGCATTGCCTCGAGAAGTTCGGCAAAGCCGGGCCGAAACCCGACTTCTCCAATCCTGACTGGCGCGAATGGATTCGCTTCAGGCTGCAGTCGACGGGTGATTTCTATGAAGGTCTGCGTAAGGCCATTGGCGGCATTCCGCTCCTGGGCTGCAAGAACGACGAGCCGAACCCGTCTCACAGCCAGTACTACGGGGAAAACAACGATGAGCGCATGCGCGGAACCAATATCCTTTTCACTGAGGTGTGCACGCGCAAAGGCAAAGAGGAATGGCGGAATACCGCTGCCAACTGCGCCACGTACCAGGGGATAGGCGTTCACTACGGCGCCCCGGTTCTGGGCCTGTCTATCAGTGAGACCAAAGATATTGAGTTCGCTTGGGCGCTTCGCATGGCACACGGCATTCGGCCTTGGGGAGTGGGAAGTATTCTTATGAAGCGCTCGCTTTCACCGGAAGATAATTTGAGTGACAACCAGGCAGACCTGGCCGAATATGCCCGGCTTTTTCGTTGGGAAGACCAATACGGAGATCTTCTCGCCAAGGCGGTGAGACCGGTGGCGGACGTCGCCATCCTGTTGTCTTCGTCAACACGCGACCAATATGATTGCCGCGACAATGGATTTGTTCGGGAATTTCATGGCTGGTGTTATGCGCTGACTGACGCCCATATCCAATTCGCCGTGGTGCATGAAGACGACTTGGACAAGCTCAACGATGAGATCAAGGTCCTGATATTGCCGCATGCCGCATGTATACCTGACTTCAGTTTCAACG
>JABGPX010000079.1 GCA_018644745.1 Spirochaetales bacterium | reverse complement strand
CTATGGATTATCCGCCCATTCAGAAAATGGCTTTTCTCCACATTTTCGCTTTTAGTTTCTGCAATCTTCTCTTCGCGATTATACCCGAAACGTATGCGATATCGGGCTTCTTGATTTCTCTTCTCATCCTTTATTATCAGAAGTGTGACAGCGTGGGAAGCTGCGGCAATTTAACTAGATGGTTCTTACTGGCGGTCCTTCTAGCTGGAATTACACTCACCAATGTATGTCTATTCTGTATTGTTTATACAGCAAGGCGGTCCGGAAACAGCGGTCGATCATTTCTCAAAGCGGCTTTCCGCGCAGCCCTCGTCTCTGTCGCTGCAGTGGCTGTAGTTTTTTTTGTTTATCAAATGACCCATTTCATCCTTAGATTTCCGCCGTGGGTGCGGATGGGGATAGCATATGTGCAGGAGTACTCAGCATTTCGTCTCCCTAATGTGCTGAGGAATGGCCTTGCGTTTGGCGTCTCTTCGATGCAGGCCTTCTTCCCAGCAGGGGTTTTGGAAAATTCCTTCGATTTTATCGCCGCCGATGGCCTGGATTCGTTGTGTTTTTATAAAAGCAGGAATGACGCCGCCTCTTGGATCATCGCCGGTCTTGTATTTGCCATCGTAATTACTGCTCTCCGAAAATGCCGAAACAGTGAATACCGAAGATTGCTCCGCCAGGTATTATTGCCAATGGTAGCTTTCAACTTCGTCCTTCATCTGGTCTTCGGCAGAGAGATCTTTCTCTATTCTAAGCATTGGATTGTACCTTTGACATTGCTCCTATTTCCGCTAGTTGCTCGAAAAACTGGCTTGCCCCTCCTTGCTCTCACCGGTCTATTGGCAATTAATTTCCCTTTTATTTTGATTCGTGTACATGAGCTGATCCTGTACTAGTTTCGTTTATCCATCGGCAATCAAAAAAAATATCGCACTCCTATTCCTACGAAAGTTCAGATAGCAATACTCGCCGCACCTTCAATCGATTGAGACATCCCCCGTCTTCCACACCGCCGGCACAGTAAGCAAGCAGCATAGCTTCTTCGGAAAAGTGTATCGCGGTGTAGCAGTACCCATGATCGAGTGCGTCTTCAACAACCGTTATATCCGACCAGCTATTGCCCTCGTCTGAACTGAACGCCATAACCAAGGGAGTCCTGCCTCCAGTCCATGTGTCCTTCACGGTTTCCGATCGCCCATTATAGTTTGGAATAGGGTTCCAGACTGCAACGAGTTTCTGCGAACCCGGTACGCGTTTTACCGAAAGCGGCGATTGGGGTGATGAAAACCGGGATGGCTCGGCAGGCGTCCACGACTCCCCGCTATCGAGAGAATACATCTCATATTGCACACCAAGGTCGGTTCTTGCATACGCCCAGAGAACTCCGTTATCCAATTCAACCAGTCCGGGCTCCTGAAGGCCGGATCTGCAATTACGACTGTGCGGCATCGCGCACTTCGTGTCTGACTCTATCCATGTTACGCCTTCATCGTCAGATAGGAAGAAGACATCCACCGCTCTTCTGTCGAACCTGGCTTTCCGCGCGGTATCAAATGAGTCATAGCCGTTCCGGTGAAATGCAGCAGGTATAACGATGCGGCCGCTCGAGAGCCGGACTATCCGATCGTTGTTCACCACATAATATGCCGGTGGCTCTATGCAAGGAAGGCCGACGCTCCACGATTTGCCTTCATCAGACGACCGGCGGAGATGAATCCGGCAATCATTAGTGCCGACTCGAGCACCATAGAAGAGCCCGACATCGCCATTGTTCATTCTTATAAGCGACACGCTCATCACATTTCGGGCTTTGTGGCTGTCGGCAGTTACCACGATTTCGGGCTCGCACCAGCTTCTTCCATCATCCTCAGAAAAAACTACGGCGATGTCCGACGGCGAGTCATCATGCCCTTCGGACCCGCTAAAGCGGCTGTAAGCAAAGAGAATCCGCCCGTCGTTTAGATTGATTAATCCGCCTTCACTATTTCTGGGATTATCCGCCCCCGGTCCTATATCTAATGTTACCTCACCACATCCACTCACTCTGTGCATCTCCTATCAGCCATATCTACTCACACCATTATTTGTATCACCTTGCGTCCTTGCTCGACAACAGGACTGGCAAGTCCTTGCTCTCAACGATCTCACCCACATTCATGAGTTCTTTTCATAAAAAATACATTTTTTCATAAGCAGGTCCA
>JABGPX010000080.1 GCA_018644745.1 Spirochaetales bacterium | reverse complement strand
CCTGATCTTGTGTCTGGCCCTCTAAACCGAAGATAAGATCGATATTGAGAGTATCAAATACACCTCTTAATTCAGAAAGCCTGCTCTTGAGCAATTCCATTGACTCATATTGTCCGATTCGATTTACGGAATCGAGCAGTCTGCCGTTGAAAGTTTGAACCCCGACGGACAACCTGTTTACGCCGACATCTTTCAATTGATCTATCACCTCAGAGCTGAGATCGGACGGATTTGTTTCGACGGATACCTCTTTTAATTCCCAAAGTTCCTTGGCTGTTTTTATCGTCGCACAGAGTCGGTCGGGAAGTACCGCCGGCGTTCCGCCGCCGATATAAATAGTAGAAAACCGGAATCCACTGGCGTGATACATCCGTAATTCCACATCGAGCCGGTCATAATAGGTTAAGGCGGTATTTTCATCAAACAGTATTCGATTAAAGGTGCAGAACTTGCAGAGTTCCCGGCAGAAGGGAATATGGATGTAGAGCATTCTGGTCTTATCGGATTCCGCGAAGCCCACCGCAGAAGAACATCCGGGTATTGGTTCATCAGATTTTAGTGTGACCAATCTTTGCGTAAATTTCGTCATATACGAGGCTAGTAGATAATCAACAATCAGCACAAAACACCTCATTAAAAGTCTATGGTGAAGTCTTCATAACTCCGTGCACAGAATACAGCTAACTGGTGTCCGTATCAATTAGAAATAGCTCAAGGAGGATTCTATTCAATATTTTTTCTATCGCAGCTGGAAATGCAGCCGCTCAAAAAGTTCGTGCTCCAATTGCCCTGGATCAAAAACCAAGTAGTCCGAAGCATTGGTGAACCACCCCACAATATCGCGATGATTTATATTTAAAGGAGGACCGGCGAGGATGACCGGGGTCCATGAGGTAGCTTCCTCAATCGGCAGCTGAAACACCGATGTCGTTAGTAATTCTCGAATCGGACCGAAACCTTCCGATCGGCGCCCATCTCCCTTGCTCAACAAAAGGGCGTCGCCGAGCATTCGATAATTTCGCCGATTGTCACCTGTCGGCAGGCGTTGAACCGTGAGATCCACCCGGTCGGTCCATACAAGGAGTTTGTAGTAGCTCCTTTTTGAAAAAGTTACCGCTGCGTTTCCATCGAGAATCCGCTGCTGAACCGCGATATTGTCCCAATCGGTCCAATTGAATACGAGTATTCCCTTTGATTTCCAGGATTGAAGCAGATCTATAACCGGATTCAATAACAGTAGATAACTGTTGAGAATGTCCTCATCAACCAAAGAATCCGAATCGGATAAAAAAGACAGCAAATCGTTATATGAGGATTCCTCCACCAGCTCACCTGCCAGATACAAGAGAAATGAAGCAAAATGAGTTTTCTCATCTCCGGCAATGACAAACGGTGTCCAGACGGCAGTATCCAAATTCTCAAGCCAGGCGGTCAACTCGCTTATATTTGCCCCTGGCACAGCCGTTGGTGCGTTTCCCGCTTTCTTGTTTGTGATGAGAACATATGGATCGATTGCAATGTACTCGCCGCGATCAACAGGGGCGTCGGCAGGGACGCCGGCAAGGGCGCCCGCAGCGGCGATAAGAACATCCCAATCTCCGGCGAGCGACTCGATACGGGTAGTCCGCACATTAGTCTTTATTTCTGTGAAAAGTTCAGGACCCTCGGTGAGCAGTGTGGCCTCGATGAGCTGCAAAAGGGATTCGTCACTAAATTGAGGTGTCACAATTCCTATTTTCAGATGGGACATTCTTCTCGATTTCGCGAAAGCAAGCCCTCCAGCTGTCGCCGCAGCGAGAACTATCAGCGTTGCTGCACCTACAATGGCGAGAGTTTTACGTTTCATTTGAGCCATACTCCTAAAGAGGCAGACCTTTTAGCATTTCGACGGTTTTTTTTCCTTTTTCTAAAGACACCAGAGGCGGTAAAACACCTGCTGAAGTGAGAAATATTCCTCTGCGGTCCGCGCAGGCGCGAAGATCTGCCGCTACCGTATCACGAATCACCTCGGGTTCTTCGAGCCAAAGCGTGGCATTTGTCCCGCCAATCAGCGATTTCGAAGGCATACGCGCCCGCCCTTCATCCAGGGACACATCACCTAATGGGTATGTCGTATATGCCTCGTTAGCAATTGCCGGCAAACCATCGATTTGTTCAAGCAAAGCATTTAATGTGCCGCACATGTGGTGAATAG
>JABGPX010000081.1 GCA_018644745.1 Spirochaetales bacterium | reverse complement strand
TGAGAACCAAACTCATCACAGAATGAGCATCCTCCAGTCTGACGGTTTCTCCCCCGATTTGGGCAATTAAATCCTCCATCAACGCCAAGGCGGTAGGTAGGCTCGCCATACTTCACCCGCAAATATCGGCCGTAGCTCAAAAAATATTCGTTTCCCTTGCCTTCGCCGCCCCCGCTATCAGTCGATTGACAATCGGATTGGTTGTGAATAGTGTGTATTCCCATGATACTCCCGAGAAGCCGTGCGATGCGGTCATTGGCACCGATCTTCTCTTTCGTTCTTATGGTATCAGGATGCACGCTATTCTCCAACAACGCCACTGCTGTACTCTGGACAGATCGACCCGAAGTCGCCGCTTATGTAGAGCTGTTCAATACCGAGTCCGACAGCGGCAGAGTCGAGGTTGTTTATAAAGAGGTTCCGTGGTTAGCTCTCGAGAACAGCGCGGATCACCCGGATTTGGTGATTGGAACACGGCTGGACAGCAGCCTGGCAATCGGGAATTTTGCACCTCTCGACAAATTGCAGAAGAAGGAGCGTATTACCCCCTCATATTTCTACCCGGACCTTCTCGCTATGGGAATGAAAGACGGCAATCTCCACCTTCTCCCAGTGTCATTTTCCCTGCCAATTATGGTTTTTAAAGCGGAGCTCGGGCTGGCGCTCGCCGACAGCCAGCTTATTTCCCTGGAAGAACTCAGGATGCTCTGCGGCGACTTCAATATCGTAGACGATCTGCCGACAAGAATGGGTTACTCTGCCAGCTGGCAGCCTGATTTCATGTATGCTCTCGCTGTGATTTATGGTGCAGATTTTAGAGAATCCGATGAAAGGCTGCCTTTTTGGAATAATCCGAATGTCGTAAAAGCCATGGATTTTGCCGCCGAATGGAGCACAATTACAAACGGCGGTTACGATATAGAGGACTCTTTCCACGCGAAGTATATGTACGATCCTCTTTACAAGCTACTGGATACGAGCAGAATACTGTTTACATTCATGCAGATCGAAGATTTCCTTTCGGTTCCCGCGGCTATTCGCGAAACCCTCGACTTTCGCTGGCTCTCGGACGGCATGAATATATACGCGGGAGAAGATGTCCTATATGCCGGAATCACACGACAATCGAGAAAACGGAGAACCGCGGAAGATTTTCTCGCCTGGCTCTTTTTACCGGAAACCCAGGACAAGCTGCTCGAATCCGCCGCCTTTGAGCGGATGAGGTCTTTCGGTGTGGCAAATGGCCTCTCATCGCTGGCATCAGTAAACGGCAATTTACTCCCCCGCTATTTCGACTTCCTCCTTGGGCATATCCCGGACGGAGCGGATATCCGATTTCCCAATCGGCTGCCGGAATCATGGGAAGAAGCTCGGTCCAACGTGATATTTCCATGGTTTTCCGATGTTACGGAAGACGGCGAAACAGAACACCAGCTTGCAGATCTGCTTCGGCAATGGCAGCTCCAGCATCCGGACTTATACCGCTGATATATCCCAAAACACCCCTGTTATTGATTGTTTTGTTGACAACAGCATTGATTCATATTACGATAGTCAAACATAAGATAAACTCATTATGAGTGGAGGTTTCTATGGCCACAGTTGAAATGAAAGGTATTGGCAAAGTGTACGATGGCGGCGTTCGAGCCGTTGATAATGCCAATATCACTGTAAACGACAGGGAATTCGTTGTTCTTGTCGGTCCGTCGGGATGTGGAAAAACCACAACTCTCCGGATGGTTGCCGGGCTCGAAGACATCACCGAAGGTGAATTGTACATCGACGGCAAACTGGTAAACGATGTTCCCCCGAAAGACCGTGATATCGCGATGGTTTTCCAGAACTACGCGCTCTATCCGCATATGACGGTCTACGACAACATGGCTTTCGGTCTCAAAATCCGAAAGTACCCTAAAGCGGAGATTCAGGCTCGTGTAAAAGAAGCAGCACAGATCCTGGATATCGAAGAGCTCCTCGACAGGAAACCTAAAGCTCTTTCCGGTGGTCAAAGGCAGCGTGTTGCTGTTGGACGAGCCATCGTAAGAAAGCCAAAGGTATTCCTTTTCGACGAACCTCTTTCCAACCTCGACGCAAAGCTCAGAGTTCAGATGCGCGCCGAGATTTCCAATCTGCATAACAGACTGCAGGCAACGATGGTCTATGTTACCCACGACCAGGTGGAAGCTATGACCATG
>JABGPX010000293.1 GCA_018644745.1 Spirochaetales bacterium | reverse complement strand
GGTAGTTCTGTCAGGCAAAATGCTTAGGGAGCAATATTAACTCACGAAGCTGGGAAGTATAGTTTATCTAAATGATTTGATAAAAAGGGACTCGGTTTTTCTAGGCGTTTTAATTTTGCGGCAGGTCCTTCAGCCAATCAAGCAGAGCCGGGGCTATGTCATTTCGTTTCAGACCCAAAAGCACATTTGCTTTTATGAATTCCAGCTTATTACCAATATCATGACGTCTGCCTTCGACGATTTTTCCATACACCGGCTCTCGAGCAGTCATTATCTGTATTGCTTCAGTCAATCCAATTTCGCCGTTTTCAGATGGTGCCAACGACTCAAGAATACTAAAGATTTCAGGCGTGAAGATGTAGCGGCTTGAAATGGCCAGTCGTGACGGTGCCTCGTCCGATAACGGCTTTTCTACAAGATTCTCGATCTTCACCGTTGACTCATCGATATTCGAACCATCAATAATCCCATAGCGCGAAACCATGTCGAGAGGAACTTCCTGCAAAGCGACGGTAGTAGCGCTATTTCGACCATATTCTTTGACAATTTTCTCCGTCACTGGTATGTGGGTAAAGGACTCCATTATCGTGTCACCAAGAAGTACCGCAAACGGATTGTTACCGACGTGTGCCTTCCCGTGCAGAACCGCGTCGCCAAGGCCTTTCTGCTCATGCTGCCAGACGAAGTGCAGTTTAACGTTAGAAAATGCCCTTACGAGATCTAGCTCGTGCACCTTTTTTCTAGACTCTAGGGCGGCCTCCAGTTCAAATGCCCGGGAGAAATGCTCCTCGATGGCTCTTTTTCCACGACTTACCACAATTACGATGTCATCTATTCCGGATTCCACGGCCTCCCGAACGACGTATTCTATGGTCGGTGTGTCGACTACGGGAATCATCTCCTTCGGGATCGCCTTGGTGGCCGGGAGGAAGCGGGTTCCGAAGCCGGCTGCTGGGATGATGGCCTTGGTTATCATTCAACCGGCCCTGCTATCTCAGGCTTAATCACCTCGACTCTAGTAGCTGATAATGACCTCACTAGACGATCAAAAACAAGCTCATTGGGATAGGTACCGATTATAGCCCCTCCTGAGCCGGTGAATTTGGCTGAAGCGCCGGTTTTCCTCGCGGTCTCGATCATCTCAATGTTTCCATCACTAACCGACTGCACTGTCTTCCTGATATCGAAATTCTCATTCAGTAGCACGCCAATATCATCAGTCTTATGGGTTCGAAGAGAGATCTTTACCCGTTCAGTGAGCTCGATCCATTTCGGTATTGCTGTCCAGAAGTTCTCGTCTTTATTCTTATATTTGCTTCGGTATACTCCATGAACCTTCTCAGATCCTTCGGCGAGATCCGCTTTAAAAGCGATATACAAATCCGGAAGCAAATCAAAATCGAGATACTCGTAGTCTCCATAGCTCTGTTTTTCCATGATAACTTCCGCGAAATCCATATAGACAAGCCCCTGATACACTTGGGCGACCCGATCCTGAAGGCCGGCGGAAATACCAAGCTCATCAGTTTCAACAGCGAGTACAATATTTGCCAGAATTGGCTTCGGGATGTCTATGGAAAAGAACATCATAAGCGCACGGATACAGGCGGTAATGATGGCACTCGACCCCCCAAGACCAAGTCCGTGGGGGATAGTCGATGTGTATTTCAGCGTAAAATTTCGGTTATCCAGCACAATTCCGTTTCGGCAGCAGTAGTCATGGAATTTCTTCAGCGTCGCCTTGATTAGTCGAATTCCGCCATAATAGCCATACCTTTCCACGTCATACGCTAGGCCATCAAGGCTTATAAACCGAGAATGGTCTCGGTCATTGGGTAGAATTTCTATTTCCGGAGATTCATATATGGCCACTTCCGCGCAAAAATTCGAAAAGGTAAACGCTATTGTTCTCCCATTAAACCCGTCCGAAGGGTTACCAATGAGTGCGGCGCGCGGATATGATACGGTGGTAATCATATTCCGCGAAGTTTCCGCATCCGCTCAGGATCATTTCTAATATTGCGCAAGGCATTTAAAACAAACGCGAGAATAATGCTGAAGAAAAATGCTGCAAGTGTTACAACGATGCAAAGAATACTGCGATTTGGGCCGGATTTTAAATCCGGCGCTTCTGCGGTCTCTAGTACCTGGAAAATGGCCTTTTCTCCTTCTACGTTTAATTTCGCAAGTTCATATTG
>JABGPX010000083.1 GCA_018644745.1 Spirochaetales bacterium | reverse complement strand
GTTTTGAGCTTCTTCAGAAAATTCGCCCAAGAATAGACATCCCTGTTATCGTCGTTTCCGCGCGGGAAGCAGATGAAGACATTATTATGGCTCTCGGTGCAGGCGCTGACGAGTTTGTCACAAAACCATTTACACCAAGGGTACTTGTCGCGCGAATTAGAGCTTTATTAAGAAGATCCCGATCAGAAGGAAGACAGGATGTAGAGTTTGGTCCATTCCGAATAGACCCGGAAGGTTATTTCCTCAGGAAGGGCGAAGAGAGGGTCGTCCTTTCATCTAAAGAGTTTGAGGTTTTGAGATATTTTGTGGCCAATCCAGGACGCGCAATGACTCCTGATGAGATTTATTCCGGAGTGTGGGAAAATCAATATGGCGATTCTACTTCAGTGGCCGTTTATGTTCGCAGGATACGGCAAAAGATCGAAGAAGACCCGCGACTGCCGGTGTATATCCAGACAATCCATGGCAAAGGTTATAGATTCAATCCTGAAACCCTGGTTGGTCCAGGAGTGAGTACATGAGTTTACGGCTGAGGTTTCTCATACTAGTCGTCGGATCATTTTTGGTACCGGCTTTTGTTTTCTTTATCTCATTTCAATTAGACATGGATGTTGAATCTTTTCGGGAATACCGCGCAATCGTTACCGCTCATCATGAATGGCGGGACAATCTTCAAAGCACAGTTTTCGATCGAGATAACCTCACCGACCCAATGGAAATATTATCTTGGCCGGCGGAAGTTCGAGTTTTTGATGAAGAGGGAAATGAACTCTTTTCAAGGAAACCGATATTCTCGGATGTAGATGAGAGAAGATTTTATATTACCGAAAGTGTCCCCATAAATTTTATCGATGGAAGCAAAGGGCTTATAGTAGTTACTCGCCCGCCAAACCCTTTTAATCAAAATGCTGATCTCTGGTATGTCCCCCTTACAGGTCTCTTGTTCTTCGCGATTATGGTCATTTTCTTCGGTCAATCAATAAACCGGTCAATTGGGAATCTCGAGAAGGCAACAAGGCAAATTGCCGGTGGCGATCTGGACTTCGAGTTACCCATAAAGGGGAATGACAAACTGGCGTCGTTAACTCGATCTTTCGATAGTATGCGGCAGCACCTTAAAGAAGAATATGCTCGGCGATCGAGGTTCATCATGGGGATATCACATGATCTCAAGACTCCTCTTTCATCGATCAGCGGATATATAGAAGCTATCAAGGACGGGTACGCCGATAGCCCGGAGAAATTGACTAAGTATGTTGGTATCATTGATGACAAAACAGATCTGCTTGCTTCACGTATATCAATGCTTATCGACTACGTGAAGAAAGAAACAGCGGAGTGGAAGATAGATTTGAAGCCCGTCGAGATAAGGCCTTTTATTGAAGAACTGTCCAAAGTATTTGAATCTGAAACGTCGCTAAAGAATCGAGTATTCAGCAGCTCGGTGGATGTCAGGCCCGGTTTTTTTCTTCTCATGGATGAAGATATGGTAATCCGGGCTTTGGAAAATATAATGCAGAATGCCCTGCATTATTCTCCAGAACACAGTAAAATTAATTTCTCATGTCTCGAGAATCCCGAAGGAATAACCATCGCCCTCACGAATCAGGGCGAAGGAATATCCGCCCACGATTTGCCGTATGTTTTTGATCCTTTTGTCCGCGGGGCAGCAGGCAGAAATGGAACGGGATTCGGTTTAGGCCTGGCGACCGTGGAATCGGTAATCAGCTCGCATGGTTGGAAAGTTGAGGTAGAATCAGAACCGGACGTTCGCACGGTATTTTCTGTAATAATCCCGTCAGTGAATATATCGAAGTAATCACCTATCGATTCTTTGGATTCAGCAGCTCAAATACTGCCTGTATCTTAACTGAAAAGTTGATCATCCCCGGATTTATGTCCTGATTTACTTCACTTCTCAACGGACTGTTTGTTCCGCTGTCTATTACTTCGCTTACCCGAAGAAGCTCTCCGACGGCTACGCCGGAAAGCGATGCGAGATGGCCCGCTCGTTTGTTGGCATCAACTACAGCTTTTTCTGTCGCGATTTTATAGATAGATTGAGAATCATCGACATCGAAATCAACTCCCCACATCTGATTTGCTCCGGCAAAAACCGCCGCGTCGATTATATCTCCGGTATTCCCCAAGTCCCTGATTGTCACTGTGAGTATGTTGTTTACTCTGTACATGGTTCGAGAGGAT
>JABGPX010000084.1 GCA_018644745.1 Spirochaetales bacterium | reverse complement strand
ATCGTCCGTAGGGGCTGGTCTTTAGCGATTCGATTTTATCTTCAATGGTCGGGCTATCGATATGTTCGATGCTGTCCCAAACGTAGGACGACCATCGGTCGGGATGATCGATGTAATGCTTTTTTGCAGAATAGAGACATTCGCTTTCGATAGAGCAGTCTACCAGACATCGCCCTCCGGAATCTTTGGGTGCCCGTTCGGGCCGGAACTGATAATTATTACCAAAACTGGAAACCGAAACAGGCCGCACGCCGCTTTTCATCCAGGTAATCAGATCAAGATCGTGACACGATTTTGCCATGAGCATAGTCGACCGGCTGTAATCCCGCCTTGCCCACTTTCCCCTAACAAATCCGATAACTACATGATGATAAGAGACATGCTCCACTGACTGCACGTTTATGATGTCCCCAATGGCCCCTTCGATTACTTTCTGCCGGATTGCTTTGAAAAACGGGGTGTACCGGAGAACATGGCAGATAGAGACCTTCCTGTCACGAGCTCTCGCGGCACGAACAAGGCTCCAGAGTTCATCCACATCCGTAGCGAAAGGCTTTTCAAGCAAGACATCGTATCCCGCCTCGATAAGGGGGATGGTGGTTTCCACATGCAGATGATCCATGGTTCCGTTGATTACAAAATCCGCCCTCTGAGGAAGAGCTGCAAGATCATCCGCGGTATCATAACATTGGTTTTCCTCGAGATGAAAATCCGAGGCCACCTGCTTTCTTCTAAGTTCAATCGGATCAACCACGCCGACTATCCGCAGTTTTTCAGGATACTCAAGGGCATAGGACGCGTAACAGCGTGATCGGTGACCGGCGCCGACAATAATAGCAGTTTTCACTAATAATCTCCGGGGCATTTAAAAACCCACAATCTGTTTCGCCTGATTGATGTGGTTTCTATTTGTAGCATGTGGCTTCTCTGTTATACTACTCGCCATGCAAAAGCGAGTAGTAAAGTTCGGCGGCTCTAATCTGAAGAGCCGGGAAGACATTAAGAAGTTAGTGACCACGGTCAGCCGATATGAAGAGCCTGTTGTCATTGTAGTATCCGCATTTTTTGGAATAACCAACTATCTCACCGAAGGTTTAGAAACTGTGAGATCGGATCAAAATCATGTTGATTCGATGCGAGAGTTCCTGCAGACAATGAAGCGCGAAACAATCAATGAAAATATCGACGATCCAGTTCTCGCCGAAAAAGTATACCTCCAGGTCGCCGAACGGATAGCGCAGCTGGAAAAGTACCTGCTCGGCATTCATTACATCGGTGAGATTCCTGCGTCGGTCGAAGATCGAGTATTGAGTTACGGCGAGCGATTGAGCTCTCTCCTACTTACAGAAATTCTCAAATCAGTGGGAATCGATGCGGAAGAGCAGTTGCCGGAATCAATCGGCTTGGTCACCGATGGGGCGTTTAGAAATGCCACCGTAGATTTCGCCCTTTCAGAACCGGCGGTTTATGCCGCCCTGGGAGATGGCCAGGTGTACGTAGTGCCTGGCTTCTACGGCGTCTCAACCGACGGGAAAATAACCTTGCTGGGGCGCGGCGGCAGCGACTATTCCGCCGCGGCGATAGCACGATGCGTCGGGGCCAAGTCTCTTGATATTTGGAAAGATGTTGATGGATATATGACCGCTGATCCGAAAATTGTTGACCATCCTAGTAAAATTGAAAAGCTCAGCTATACCGAAGCTGCAGAACTCTCCTATTTCGGTGCAAAGATTCTCCACCCGAGAACAGTAGAACCGCTGCTGGAAGCCGGGATTCCAATAAGAATTTTCAATATTGAAAACATGGATCCAACTGAAGCCGCGCTTTCAGAGATTTCCTCAGATGGTGAAGTGAGTAGATCGGTGGTGAAAAGCGTCACCTACAGCGATCAATTTGCCATGTTGAAACTCAGCGGACCTGGTGTGGGAATTAAACACGGCGTTCTTGCCGGTGCGACAGCACTTCTCGATTCCGGCGGTATCAACATCAAATCTGTCGTTACCGCACAAACGGTGATAAATATTTACCTGGAATCATATGACCTCGACAGAGCATACACAATTCTAAGGGAGCATCATGACGGCACGGTAATACAAGTTACCCCATATGAAGATTTATCGATTGTAGCACTTGTGGGCCAGGGGATTACCGAAAACCCCAATGTCGCGGAAAAAATGATAACCGCGATATCTCAAAAGGGGATAGCT
>JABGPX010000151.1 GCA_018644745.1 Spirochaetales bacterium | reverse complement strand
AACCGCACTCACATCGTCCATTATGGAAAAATCCAACCGGATTTTGTTTTCATAGCATGTAAAACTGCCGAATATCAGCACCGCAGGGCGTTTACCCAAAAACCCGGAGAGTGACACTCTGGCAGCATCCACTTCACTTGAAATGTCAGGTTCGTGTTCATCAAGAAGCCGGAGGCTGAAATCGGGAGCTTCGTCGCCAACGCCGAGCTTGCCATGCCGGCGTTCTGCATCTCGGTCTTGACCAAAACCTGAACCACTCGCGCTCATCATCTGGCTTTTTTTTCTTGACAAATTTGGGAATATCTCACAAAATGATTTCATTGACTGCAATGCTATCGCGCGGAGGAATTATATGGCAACAATTACTATTCGGAACCTCGATGCATCCATAAAGACAAGATTGAGAATGCAGGCCGCATCTCACGAAGTATCGATGGAGGAAGAAGCCCGCGTGATCCTTCGCAACGCCCTGCAAGAGACCGGCGAAAACTATGGGCTTGGCTCCTTGATTCACAAGCGATTTTTGTCTGCAGGAGGCATTGAACTGCCGCCGGCAAAACGCAATCAACCCCCACGGAAACCGGATAATATGGAATGACCATCATCGACACCAACGTATTTTCCGAAATCATGCGGCCTGATCCTGATGAGCGCGTTATAGATTGGATGGATGAGCAACAGAGGAAAAATATCGGTATCACCGCTATAACAGTCGCTGAAATCCTCTATGGTATAGGATCCCTTCCCGAAGGAAATAGGAAAAACAGGCTGTTTGATGCAGCAACCGCTATTTTCGATGAGGATTTCTCCGGTCGCATCTATGCGTTCGATCACCTGGCTGCGGTCGAATATGCCGACATAGTTATTCAGCGAGATCGTATAGGAGCACCAATATCAATGCCTGATGCGCAAATTGCCGCTATTTGTCGCATTTCGAATGCAGCTCTTGCGACGCGGAATACAAAGGATTTTAAAAATACTATATTGTCGCTCATAAACCCGTGGGAATAACAGTTCGGTTACGACCGCGTTAAATGACGTTACTGTTCCTCATCTTTATCAGTACGCTCAATCCTGACCCGCACATTTGTAAGAAGCGCGGTCGCAGCTCCGAGACCGGCGAGCACCGGTGCCAACATAGTGAGCACTCCGCCCACCGCAACACCGGCATTCATCGGTACTTCAAGCAGGACGTCTCCGTTCTCTTTCAGTATAACGATTTTGCGTACATTTCCCTCGGCGATGAGTTCTTTTACTTTACCGGCGAGCTCCGAACCTTTAATTTTTAGTTCTTCAGTAAATGCTTTCTTTTCTTCAGACATTGCTTTCTCCTTGTGTATAGTAGAACACCATAAGTGCTGCATACTGTCACTTCTACAATGTTGGTAATAAGTAGCGCTTACAATCTAAAGCTATTCTATTTTCCGGGATTCTCGACGGTTCTTCGGTCTCCGTTTCTGCGATCACCCTTTCTTCTGTCCCGACGTTCGCGACGGTCATCGTCTCGGCGGTCACTTTTTCTTGCGTCGTTTTCTTTGTTGCTCATTGCATACTCCCAATTTTACCCAAAAATATCGTTCACTAATAATACAACAAAAGTACAACATTGTAAAAAAAATCTTCAGATTTTTGCAGCAATATTCATTCAATAATTGCCCTGAATGCCTCTGAGTTATTCGAGGACCATCTGCACCAACGGAACGGCGATAGCAATAAAACCGGTGAAAACTACTGTAATGATGAATAGAATGTAACGAGTGTTGTAAGCAGCAAGGATCGAAGAGTCGTAGTATTGCTCGACTTCCTGGTCTTTGTAAAGTTTCAGCAAACCAGTAAGAAGTTTCTCTCGAGTTTGTCTTCCCCGAAGCAGGCCTATCACAGCAACCGAATTAACGACAATCACGAGGGTAACAATGAGTATGAAAATGACTGTCGCTGAGGATTCAATCGTTTCGTCCCCTTCAGCCACCGCCCAATTGATACCAAGAGCTATGAAATTAAGCAGAATTGAAGTTAGCGCGAATATGGTATCGGTTTTTGTATTCGTGCGTAGTTCATCAATTACATGATCGTGCAGTTTTTCAATCATCCAGACTATCTCCTTTCCTTAAATACTAATTCATTGAGAAGGTGAATTTCAACCAATTGATAAGAAATCCGTAACAGGAGTTATTATTTTATCAAAATCTCTCAGTATTGCTCCATCTCGG
>JABGPX010000154.1 GCA_018644745.1 Spirochaetales bacterium | reverse complement strand
ATTGACAAATAGGCCGTCGATTGCGCGTTCTATCGATGATAGATCGGTTGTTTTAGATAAAGCTGCCGATACGACCGTCAGCTCCATTCAAGAACAAATCCGTTCCTTGAACGCGCCAGTTTTTGACAGGTTCGAATATAGAACCACCCGGTCGATTTTGGATCTCATAAAACCGAGGACCGTGGAAACGGAGAGCGAATCAGGGGCAGCGCCTGCTCCTCCGGTCAGGGAGGCAGCCGCGGTAATCACGGATAAGCCCGTCGAATCGGTAATTGAAGCATCACCGCACGAGATAGAACCCGGCGGTGTAACCACTGAAGAGATACAGCCGGAGGCGGTACCTGGAAGCGTCGAAATAGCCGCTCAGCCGCTGCCTGTCCAAAATGAGACACCTGTTCTCACGAGAAGGTTCACTACCGCTGATCTCTGGCTCTTCGCCATACTTTTTGTCCTTGGCATAGCCCTTCCAATCGTCTATCTTGGAGTGAGAAGATTGCGAAACTGAGGAAGGTTGATGGCATCAAATAGGCGCGTAATTCGTAAAACCTTGCTAGTGCTGCTGTTCCTGGCCGCCGGGAGCAGCGGCTTTTCCCAAAGCACCGAGCTGAACCTTGACGACCACTACAAGTTTCCGTTCTCCTTCGGTGTTGAATATCAGAGCCTGTCACCGCTGGGTGATTTTGGCGGTACGGGGATGGATATAACGGCATTCGACATAGGCGCGGTGTTTCGGTATCCATTGCCATTTCTGCCGGTGATTCAACCCATTCTTCAGCTCGGTGCGATGAACTTCGACCTGGCGGCTCGAAATGGCGATCCCCGGCTCGAAAACCAGTATGATCATACACAAATTTACGGTTTACTCGGCGCCGGTTATATGACTCGGTTTTCAAAAACCCTGGAACTCGGCGGTGAGCTTGCTCTCGGATATTCGCTTGGTATCTTCAGGAATTTCGATCCGGAAGATCTCGAGGCTGTATATGGCTCCCCCTCATTCGCTGCCTCCCTTGGCGGGCGGGTTGCGCTTATTCCATCTTACAACATGAGTATAAACGTACATCCTAACGTTAAGTTTCTTTATTCTTCTTCAGCCCTTACCCGATTTAACGGCTTTCTCTTCAACATTGGTATTTCCGTCAGCTACCGGCTTGGCGAAGATCCAGACACCGCGTCCTCGATAGTCAGGAGTATCGATTTTGACGAAGTCGAAATACAGCCGCTCTTCGCGGCACTGCAGACCTACTACACTCAGAACTCAATAGGCACGGCAAGAATAACAAATACCGAGAAATTCTCTATATACGATATCGTATTGACCTTTGACCATGAAGATCTCATGGATAACCCAAAGGAAATCGGCGTTATCGACGAATTAGCACCCGGAGAATCTCGTGAAGTGGAGATAAAGCCGACATTTAATGATGAAATATTCAAAATTGAAGGGCAGGCCAATCAAAGCAGCAAGATAAGTGCAGTGTACGTGTCGAACAACAGGACTGTTGAGCAGTCTACGACTGTAGAATATATGCTTCACGATAAAACTTCCCTTACCTGGACGGAAGATGAGAAAATCGCCGGATATATAACTCCGCGCGACAGCACTTTAGATAATTATACAAAACAGATGGTGCAGATCACCAAAAACGACATCAATGACGGCCTGAGTCTTCGGCTTCAAAACGCAATGCAGCTCTATGCCGGGCTTTCCGAGCAGGGGATTCTTTACAAAGTCGACCCGATTTCTGCATTTGATTCCGCACAGGGCGATTCTACAATTATCGACTCGATCAGCTTGCCGAGGGACACCCTGAAGTTCGTTACCGGTGACTGCGATGACCTTACGGTCCTATACAACTCTCTGCTGGAAATAGCCGGTATGCCGACTGGATTTATTACTACACCGGGACATATTTTCTCAGCATTCAATACCGGTGTCCCTCTCGACAGATATAGATCAATACATCCCGACCGTAATATGACTTTGGGATTTGAGGGAGAGCTTTGGATACCAGTTGAGATAACCATGCTCGGCACGGAAGATTTTATGACCGCATGGAGAACAGGTGCGGAAGAATGGAACGAGTACGAAAATGATTCGAGTATGCGCTACTTCGCCCAAACAAAAGAAGCTCAGAAGACCTATCCCCCAATTGTGCTCGAATCGAAGGATATGGGAATCCAATACGCCGATGCGAGAAATGTTGTAGAGCGAT
>JABGPX010000181.1 GCA_018644745.1 Spirochaetales bacterium | reverse complement strand
TTAGAAGGATCCGTTGCCGTTGCCGGAGCGTTGGTTCAATGGCTTCGTGATAACATGGGGCTTATCGAACGGTCATCTGATATCGAGGTTCTTGCTTCTCAGGTCTCCGACAGCGGCGGGGTGTATTTTGTGCCGGCGTTTTCGGGGCTTTTCGCTCCCCATTGGCGAACCGATGCCAGAGGAATTATTGCCGGGCTTACCGGCTATTCTGGTGCGCCTCATCTTGCCCGCGCGGTCCTGGAATCAACGGCGTTTCAAACCTGGGAAATAGTGGAGGCCATGGAAAAAGACACCGGCTATTCAATCGATTGCCTGAAGGCTGACGGAGGAATGGTAGAGAATGATCTTTTAATGCAGTTTCAGGCGGATATTCTTGGCGTCCCCGTCGTAAGACCCCAGATCGCGGAGATTACCGCGCTTGGAGCCGCCTACGCCGCGGGAGTTGCCTCCGGTTTCTGGAAGGATGAGAGCGAGCTCTCGCTGCATTGGGAAGAAGATAAAAGGTGGAAACCTGATATGACCGATACCACCCGCGGCGGAAAACTAAAAGCTTGGGATCAGGCGGTTCAGCGGTCACTTGGCTGGAATGAAACCAGATGAAAGATATCTATGACGTGGCGATCATCGGCGCCGGGGTAATTGGCGCCGCGATTGCGCGCCGGCTGGCGGCCTATCGTCTTGATATTGTTCTTCTGGAAAAAGAGTGCGATGTTTCATTTGGTGTATCCAAAGCAAATTCAGGTATTATTCACGCGGGATTTCACCATTCCGCGTTTACGCTAAAAGCACAGCTCGAGATTCGCGGAAATAGGATGTTCGATCAGCTTAAGAGGGAACTTCATTTTCCTTTTCGCCGATGCGGAATCCTTGTCGCCGCGATGTCTACCGAAGAGATGAAAACCGTCGAGTTCCTCTACGCTCAAGGGGTAGAGAATCAAGTTATCGGAATCGAGCTATGCAATAGACAGCGGCTTCTCGACCTCGAACCGAAGCTGAATCCCGATATCGTGGGCGGCCTTCACGCGCCATCCGGCGGAATTATCGAACCATACCTATTTGCCTTCTCTCTCGTAGAATCGGCCGTTAAAAACGGGGTTCATCTGAGAACCGATTTTGAGGTTGATCGGGCTGAATGTGAGTCGGAATATTATCAAATATGGAGCGGCGAAGAATCGATTCGTTCCAGGTATGTTGTGAATGCGGCGGGACTTTTTGCGGATACGATATCGAAGCTCTTTCAAGCGGAGGATTTTGAGATTACGCCGCGAAAGGGCGAGGAATACCTGATGGACCGCGAAGCAGCGGCCTTCCCACGTAGGGTTATTTTCCCGGTTCCGACTAATGTCTCTAAAGGCATGCTTGTAATCCCAACAGTTGAAGGCACTACCATGGTCGGTCCGACCGCCGATGAAGTCGAGGACAAACTCGATGTATTTACTACAGAAGATAACTTCGCGAAGGTTTTCTACAGCGCCCGCAGACTGATCCCCGCAGTGTCGGAAAGAGACATCATCACTTCTTTTGCCGGCCTCCGGCCGACGCTTCCGGGCAATGACTTTTTTATAAGCGTGTCCGCATCTGCCCCTCATTTTGTTCAAGCAGCGGGGATTCAGTCCCCCGGACTCACCGCTTCACCTGCCATCGCTGATTATGTGAAGGATCTGCTGAAGAAAGACGGCCTAGTATTGGAGGAAGATCCCGCGTATGAGCCGTGGATAGAGGATGTTCCCAGGTTGAGGGAACTCTCCGACGAGGATGCCGAAAAGTTGATAGCTGCTGATTCTGGGTATGGCGATATTATCTGCCGCTGCGAAAAGGTTTCAAAAGCGGAAATTGTCGCCGCTGTGCGCCGCGGGCATCACAGTCTCGACGGCATCAAATTCTACACCCGTGCTCAAATGGGCAGATGCCAGGGCGGATTCTGCACGTTCAGAATTCTTAAGATTATCTCCGATGAGACCGGACTCCCAATTGAGGAAATAACAAAGCGGGGCGGTGGAAGCTATCTGGTACGCAGAAAAATCGGCGAAGGCCGGGCCGGTGCCGCCGCGGGTGCTGCTCATGAATAACATAAAAGTTGATGCGGCTGTAATCGGTGCCGGCGCTTCCGGCCTTGCTGCTGCTGCGGCCCTGGCGGAAAGAGGATTCCGGGTTGCGTTGATTGAGCGGGAATCTAATTCCGGCGGCATCCTAAATCAATGTATCCACAACGGG
>JABGPX010000085.1 GCA_018644745.1 Spirochaetales bacterium | reverse complement strand
TCAATCCACCGGAACTCCAGAAGTTCGTCTATCCCCGGCTCAAGAGCATCCCAGGAGAAGAGCGCTTGAAATGCAATTACTCTACCCTTTCGACGGGACCCCATTCTGTTACTTCTTTACGTTGTTATCGTAGATTTTGATTTCGGCCTGCTCTTTCAGCTCACTCGTGAGCTCTTTAACCGCCTGCTTAAGTACCTGATTCTGTATCTCCTGAAGCAGAAGATTACGAATAAACTCTCGAACGGTGGTTGTTTCCACAGGATTGATTGTATCGTCGAGCTGAAGGATTCGAGCATCCCGATGATCGGTTATTTTAACGATATGATACCCGACATTTGATTCAATGACATTGCTTAAGCTACCGGTGTCGATTGAAAAAATGGTATCGAAATACGCGGTACCATACGCCTCAGTTCTGGGATCATTACGGGTAAAATATCCTTTATCGCCGCCATTGTAGCGGGAAGCCGCATCATCAGAATACTGGAGCACCATATCATCAAAGGATCCAACGCCATTCTGTATATTTCGGAGAGCCGTTTCTACTCGTTCGCGAGCCTTTTGCTTCTGATCAGAATCAAGTCCGCGAAAATCGATAAAGATTTCGTTTAAACGCACCATTTCCGGATTTGTAAGACTCGTCGCGTTTTTACGATATTGATCTTCAATTTGCTTCTCCGTCGGCATCGGCATCTTTTCAAATAATTCTGCCTTTGCGTATTTGATATACTCCTGGGTAATTAACTGATCTCTCAATATTTCACTGTAGCCGTCAATACTCAACCCTGTTTCCCGCAGAACCAATTCCTGGAACTGCACGTCGGTAACTGGACTGCCCTGCTGTGCATCGAGACTTTTGCGCACGCTGTTAATCTGCTCATTCACTTTTTGATCAGATATATAAACGACTCCTTCCGCTACGGCTTCATCAGCGGCTTGTTTTATAAGGATTTCCTGCACCATCGAGTCGAGTATAATCAGTGGATCGGTAGGAATATCCGCAAGCCCCTGAGCGGTGAGCTGCTGGTACTGCAGCACTCTTTCGTCGAGTTGCTTAATGGAAATATATTCAGGTTTTGTAAGATTCACCGTTGCGGCGGGCTGATCAATTATTTGAGCCGCCGCAGGAAAAATCACTGCCGCGATTAACAGCAGGCAAAATACAATTTTCTTCACTTGTTACCTCACGCGTTACTCGATATGTAGACGTTTTCCGATAGCCTCAGCTTCAACAGCGGATGTTAAAACTTCGGAATACTTAAGATACATACCCTCTTTCTCCATCATTTTCATGATAACTGAAAGAGTTTTTGAAATTCTCCTACCGCCTTTCACCGCGAAGGCAAAAGACCGTTTGCCGGAAATAACGCCTGCGTTGGGCAGAAAAGTTGATGCCTTCTCGGATATTTTGCCGCCAAAGAAATTGATGGCTGATGTTCCAATGCAGATATACTGATAGACAGTGAGTCGGGAATTCACATCATGATCGCCGTCGACGATATCAACCTGATGGCCCTTAGATTCGATTCCCTTCGCTAAACCCCGGACGATTGCGAGGGTTTTCTCCCTGCTCTTTCCTTCAAAAAAAACGATTGCTACCCGCATATGCCCTCCAGAGGAATCCTAGTTATCCGAACTCTGATCGGCTTGGGTGCTAGATTCTTCGCTGTCTTCGGTGGCCGAAAGTTCAGGTTCTACCACCCACCACTCATCAACCGTTTGTTCCTGTGCAGCGCCTCTTCGGGACGCGCCAAGGACATCCCCGGTTTCCGGAGTTTTATTAATCCAGGCCAATGCGAATGAACATACTAGGAAAATACCCGCGAGCACGGATGTGAATTTTGTTAATACATTTCCAGACCGTGCTCCGAAAGGCGTTGTGCTTCCGCCGCCGAATAATCCCCCGAGTCCTTCTCCCTGCTCATCCTGAATCAGAACAAGTACAATTAAGAGAAGCGAGCAAATAACAAACACTACCAAAAGCAGGATGCTTAAAATTCCCATTCTATTTTTTCTCCTGCCCTATCTGTCGAACTGTACGATAGGTACAAAATTTTCGGTATCCAGGGAGGCGCCTCCGACCAGCGCTCCGTCTATGTTTTCCATAGTAAGAAGCTCCGATGCGTTGGCCGGTTTTACGGAACCACCATACTGAATAATAATTTCTTCGGCTCTCTGAGCCGAATATAGCTCTTCTATTACTTCTCGTATATAA
>JABGPX010000086.1 GCA_018644745.1 Spirochaetales bacterium | reverse complement strand
GCCATCCTCCGCAAGGTGGGCAGAACTGGGGTAGTCTTCTACACAAATCGCTATGCTCACTGGTGCTTTATTAACTCCAGCCATTTCCGTCATCGGGACTTCGGTACAGATTTTGGCTCTTACTTTCGGATCATCAATTACTATGAATTTCCATGGCTGGATGTTAAGCCAGGATGGGGCCCAGCGTCCCGCCTCAATAATGGTGGAAATCTGCTCTTCGGATACAGGGTCGTCGGTAAAATCTTTGATGCTTCTTCTGTTTTTTTGGATTTCTGTAACTTGGTTTGTTATCATGTATTTAATCTAACTAAAATAGTAATCTATGTACACTTTTAAATACTAACTGAAAGGCTGACTTTACCTCGGTATAGACAAATAACTGATTGATGAGAGAAGCAGCAGAATTGCACCTATACGCCAGGCGAGAGGTATCGATACAGTATTGGAGATATAACCCAGGAGCAATGCTCCCAGAATGGCTCCAAGCTGCATTACTAAACCGATTTGAAAAAGATCAAGGCCTTTTGCCAACTGCATAAAGGCCAAGATAGGTACCATCAGTCCCACGGCAAACCAGTGAAGGCCTGATGAGTCGAGTAAATCACAAGCAATTTGCGACGATGCAATCTGACATCTTTTTTTTCTGTTTTCGCTACGTCCCGACCGCAGGGCTAAGTTTGCATCATTTTCTACTCCGCCGAAATAAACTCCCGGTAAAATTCTATATTCTCTTTAAGTAGATCAGGAATCTCCAGGTCGTATGGGCAGCGCTCGACACATTGCCGGCAGTCCGTACAGCCGAGCGCCTTCCCTACAGCGCTTGAGTGGCAATCGGTAACCACCTGGTCTCTAGGCATCTGCATGCTGAACACTTTGAGAAAATTCACCGTTGGTATGGGGATTTCCTCCGGACATGGAAGACAGTAGCCGCACATCCTGCAAAACCTATCGCCCAATAATCGCCGTTGGTCTTCGAGAATACGCATATCTGTATCGTTATACGTGTCCGCACCCGTGGTCGCCTTGTCCCATAAATCAATATTTTCTGTCATTTGGGCCACCGAATCGACACCGACGCACGGAATCAGATTCGGATATGACCGCAGAAACCGCAGGCAAGGACCGATCTGCAAAATCCGACCGCCGCCAAAAGGTTTCATTGCGAGCACCGCGACTTTGCCGGCGGTCGCCTTTGGCATAAATTCGCCATCGATATATTCTCGGTTGATATAGTTGGCAGGCACCATTGCCACCCTAAATTCCGGGAAATCCAATGCGAAAAGAGCTACTTCGGGACGATGAGCTGAAAATCCCAGATGGCGAATCTTTCCCTGATCCACAAACCTCGAAGCCGTTTCAAGCAGACCTCCGGGTGCCGAAAATGTATCTGACATCACGGCGCTTCCGCCATGAAAGAAAAACACATCGATGTAATCGGTTCGTAGTCGCTTAAGGCTCGCTTCGATGTGCTCCCGCAACTTATCGCTTTCCGTTGCTCCGGATTTGGTAATAAGCACGACCTTGTCCCGGGCACATTCGAAGGCCTTGCCAAGACGAAGCTCACTATCCAGATAGCCCTGAGCGGTGTCGAACCAATTAATCCCGAGATCGCGTACGCCGCGGAGAACATCAAGGCTTTCCTGCCACGGAAGCCTGGTCATCTGAATAGTTCCCATTCCGATCGGTGAAATTTCCAAATCCGTAGTGCCTAATAGTTGATTTTGCATTTGGGCTCCTTCTACATACTGTACTCCTGTTGCAGGATTGCTCAAAACAACCTTATAGAAAAACTGATCTTTATAAAACTATCTTACGATACTCCTTAATCTGAAACAGTTCTGACAGGAGCGATAAGAGGGTTCCCTGACTCAGCAGCGAGAAAAACCGTTTTGGTCGATAATGATAGGCATCTGGTCACATTGAGGCGGCCGCCACCGAGCTTCGACGCAGATCGCCTCAACTGTGGTTGTGTTACCGGCCGATCCCGGCATGGCCGCCATATTTGGCCGCGGTATCACCTTCGCGATTGTAGACAATCTTTCCGTTCTCAAGAAATGGAACCGCGAGTCCCCAGTTTCCGCTTCCGTCAGCTCGAAGGATCGGTTCCGCGCTGTATTGTGCAAGGTACACCCGACGCATATTCGGCGATGTATTTACCCCGCTGCGGTGGAAGTTGTAGCTCGTGAAACCCACCACAGAACCAGCGGGAACGATCAGC
>JABGPX010000866.1 GCA_018644745.1 Spirochaetales bacterium | reverse complement strand
GCTCATGACCCGGGTCCCGAGCCGGACCTTTAAAAAAAAGCCGATTCCAAAAACCGACGGCACCGGTATTGTAGACCCGCTCCAGATAGCCGCCGATGACATAGATTTATCCAGGTATATTGGCGTGACCGCGGACGCTAACTCGGGATCCGCTGCAATGGGTGAACTCATCGGGCACATCGGACCTGTATATCCGGAGGCCTGGATGAGCGCGATTATCGGCTGCAAAATCTACGCTTCAGCTTTCGGCTGCACGGCCAAAAAGTCCTTCGATGGTTCATTTACCGAAATAGCTCAGGAAGCAAAAAGGGTCACTGCAAATTATTCAACCGCTCCCTGGTATATAAAACTCAAAGGTGCGCTGAGCTTCGGCAATTCATTGGCAGAACACCAGGATCTATCGGTTCGACAGCCCCACCTTCGCGGTGTGGTAGACATGGTCGCCGCGTTTTTAGGGGAAGAGCGGCTTTGTATGGAAATTTACGACCACCCGGTCGAACTCACAGCAATGGCGGAGACTTTTGCCGACCTGTGGCTCAAAGTAGCGCAAGCTACTCAGAAACTGCGACAACCGTGGCATGGCGGCTATGTGTCATCCTGGAAGCTCTTTGCGGCGGGTTTGCTTATTGATTATCAGATTGATGCAACCAGCATCCTATCTCCGGATGCCTATCGTGATATCTTTTTACCGGCGGACCAGCGAATATTTGATTGCTTCCCCTACTCTCTTATTCATCTTCACGCCGTGGGCCTGCATGCTCTCGAGCAGGTACTGAATACAAGTGTGACAGCGATCCAGATCAGCCTGGATAACGAGACGGGGAACTGGGATAAAGATCACATAATCCTATGTTGTCGAGAAATTCAGAAAGCGGGGAAGGCACTTCTTATCGTCGGTGAGCTGAGCAGCGCAGAAATAGACGATTTTCTGAGCTCTCTCGAACCCCAAGGTCTTGCTATAGAAAGCTGGGAAAAAACCATAGTTGAGGCCCGACCCTAATGCCCGGAAGCTTGCTAGGCTATTTTCGAGCCTATTTCATCCGAAATACCACGCCGAGCATGGTTTCCGGGGTCTGAATTGCATCCGCGATGCCCTCTGCAACATGTTCGAATGGAATAGTATGGGTTGTTAAGGTGTCGACAGCCAATTTTTGCTCAGAAATAAGGCGCAAACACAAATCGACATTGGTTCTTGTTGTCCAGCGCATGAATACTGACGGGTAATCAGGACCAACTTCCCATTTTTCATCATGATATCCCGGCCCGATTCGGGAGGCCCGCCGTATATCCAGATTTGTCATGCCTGAAGAATAGTCAAATGTTGCTCCGCCGACCACGATGATGCGACCCATCCGATGGGTATCCGGCGAGAGCTTAAAGCATTTCTCCAGATCCGTGTATGCCTTGTTCGCGTTCCCGCCGAAAGCAACGACCGCGGTATCAAGTCCGGAACCTTTTGTGAACGCCATTGTTTTATTTGCAGAATCTTCAGAGCCAACATGCACCGTGTCATGAATTCCCCATTTCTTAGCAATATCTCGCCGATGAGTTATCGTGTCCCAGCCGATAACGAAGTTTCCTGCTAATTGATACAGCATTGCAGAGAGCTGGCCGACAATTCCCAGACCGACAACCGCCGTAAATTCGCCGAACTCGGGTTCGCCTCTTCGTAATGCGTGGAGAGCGGTCGCCGCGAGCATCGCGTAGCTGCCGTTGGAAAACGAAACATTGTCAGGCAGGACAAAGCAGAGATTGTGAGGGATCAACGCGTAGTCGGTGTGAAGGGCATACCCGGCTCCAACGGCGGCTACTCTATCACCCGGCTTCACAGTGTTAACACCCTCGCCGACTTCCGCCACGATACCTGCGTTCGAATATCCGAATCTGCTAGGTTCTGCCCGGGCATCCGGATTATTGGCTTTTTCACGGAATCGCTGCCAGCCTCCTACCTCGGTTCCGGGACTCACCAAAGAATTAAACACTTCGACGAGAACCCAGCCCGGTTTGACATCCGGGACCGGTTCTTCGAGCAGGGTTACTCTGCCATCGCCTGTGGCCGCCGCGACCTTTCGGATGTTTGTCATATATCTACTCCAATCCCAATTGATCAGACAAAAAATCATAGGCCTTCGCGCCGCTGATCTGATGCCGGCCCTCAAAATAGTCGGTCTGCACGGACGCGCTGTCGGTGAACACTTTGTAGATCTTCCTCGCCTGT
>JABGPX010000087.1 GCA_018644745.1 Spirochaetales bacterium | reverse complement strand
GCAATTTTCAGCGTCTCAGGTTTCCGGACATCCACCGGATTCACGATCTGTGATTTAGGCATGACAAAATCTCCTTAATATGTTGCTTTATTCTTAATGATCCAATTCCCAAAGAGTATCCTGGAAAATCTCAGATACTGTCGGATGGGGAAATACTATATCTTTTATATCTTTTACCCTCAGTTCAGCTTCAATCATCGCCGCAGCGCCGAAGATATGCTCAGAACAACCGCCGCCGAACATATGAACTCCGAGTAATACATCGGATTTCTTATCGACAATGACCTTACAGAATCCGGGTTCTTTCAGACCGAACTCGGCCAAAAACCTGCCATTCGCCTTCATCGGAAGAGTTGCGGTCCGCACCGCTATTCCCCTCTCCGTAGCTTCGGCTTCGGTCAAACCGCAGGAAGCGGCCTCCGGAATCGTGTATACCACGGACGGAATCGCGTGATATCGCATTTGGTCTCCAGTCCCATACAAGTTCTTCACCGCCACATCCGCCATCCTGTAGGCACTATGTGCGAGGAGAGATTTTCCGGTTACGTCTCCAACGGCGTACACATCAGGCAGATTTGTTCGCATCTGTTCATCGACGTTCACACCGGTCCGGCCGATGTCGAGCCCGGCGGCTTCGAGTCCAAGACCTGTAGTATTCGGTCTTCTGCCGACGGACATCAGGATGAGTTCTCCTTCGATTGTTTCGCTCTTTCCATCTTTCGAAAACCGAACGCCATTCTCACCAACGCTCTCGACTCTGGCCCCGAGATAAAAAGTTATTCCCTTGCTTGCCTTGCGAAGGGCTTTGGAAATTTCCCCATCAAGCACCGGTACAATTTCATCAAGCATTTCCACTACATGGACGACTGTGCCAAGACTTGAAAACAGGGAAGCAAACTCCATTCCTATTACACCGCCGCCAATTATCACGAGGCTCGCAGGAATTGATTCCACTTCAAGGATTTCAGTGCTTGTGAGAACATTCGGACTTTCTATACCGTCGATAGGCAGAATGAACGGTGATGAACCAGTGGCAAGTATCAGTTTTGCACCATTATACACGCTGCCGTTTACTTCGACCGCGATTCCGCCGGGGCCGCCGCTGGCGACGATGCCCTCACCTGAAATCACCTCAACGCCAAAACGTTTCATCTGATACGCGATGCCTTTATGAAGGGTTTCTATGACCTTTCCTTTCCACTTCATAGCGGCGGGAAGGTCGAATCGAACTTGCGGAGCTATAACTCCGAAGGCCTCACCTTCGAGCATATGGCGGTAGAGCTTTGCCGAATGAAGCAGGCTTTTTGTAGGAATGCATCCCCAATTCAGGCACACTCCGCCGAGATTGGCTTTTTCGATCAGCAATACCGACTTACCCAGTGCACCGGCTCTTTCCGCCGCCCTATATCCTCCGGGTCCTCCGCCCAAAACTATCAGATCGTATATCTTTTCACTCATAGTAACGTCCTTTATCCCGCAAGGGTTAGCTCGAAATTAGCAATCGCGGCGCACAGCGAATTGAGAAAGCGCGCGGCCGGACCTCCGTCTACAGCTCGATGATCAATGGTGAGAGATAATCCGATGGAAGGTCTGAAAACGGTCTCCCCATCAACAATTACCGGCTTGGGTTGGATGTTGCAGACACCAAGGATTGCCGCCTGGGGAAGATTGAGTACCGGCGTGAACATCTCAATTCCTAAGACACCGAGATTGGTAATGGTAATTGTGCCGCCTGACAAGTCGTCAGGATTTATTCCGCCTTCAATGCATTGGGTTCCAAGCCGCTTCGTTTCACCGGCGAGTTCTTTCAAATTGAGAGTGTCGGCAAATCGAACGACCGGAACCATAAGTCCTCTGTCTGTATCGACAGCGAAAGCCGCGTGGATCGATGAAAACTCAACTATACGATTACCAAGAAAATAGGCATTAAGAGCAGGAAAGGCTTTGAGTGTGCGGATAGCCGCATAAAGAACCAGATCGTTAATGGTAATGCCCCTCAACCCCTGGTCTTCAGGCGATGCTTTCAGCTTCTTACGATATTCCATAATGGAACCGGCATCCGCCGAAGCATGCATCGTAAGCTGAGCGCTCTTTTGCAGCGATTCCAGCATACGATCAGCGATTATTTTCCGAACGCCTTTAACAGCATATTCATGAGTTTCACCCGGATACTCGAGGGTCGTCGATGCAGCACCCGTTGTCGGCGCGGATCCGGTTGACACTGCAGTAAG
>JABGPX010000089.1 GCA_018644745.1 Spirochaetales bacterium | reverse complement strand
ACAATCGAACCGATGTCCTCTCTTGCCGAACCGCCGTCGACTCCCGATGAAATCGAGCACTATATGACCGATCTCGCATCCTATCATCAGGATCACCTCGAAACTACGGTGCCGGCCTATCTCTGCGGCGATATTTCTCACGGGATCGCGGACAGAGATCGTAATATAGTCCATGACAACTACGACCTTTTTGAGTTTTCCATACCTTATATGTGGGAGTTCCATTTCAAAAACACCGACAGCTTTTATAATTCCACCTTCGGATTTACCGACGAAGAGTGCAGGAATGGCATTGTAGATCTGCCCAGATTAAAGGATCTGATTTTTGATAATACTGAAAGATGGCCGATTGATGATGTCTTTGGATATTTGGAAATCGGCGGGCCGAAATTAGGGAGAGATTATTCTGATCCGGATCTGGAAAAAAACTTGGTTGAATCGATCCGTAATTTACGACGTGTTTTTGATTAATCCGGAAACAAGCCTGTCAATTCCGTCGGAAAGAGTCTCTTTCCCGAGAGCGCCATAAGCAATCCTCAGATAACACCCGTTTTCTATGCCGAATGCGGATCCCGGGATAACCGCCACACCATGATCTTGAATGAGCCGCTCTACGAGTTCTATGTCCGGTTTCTTTGTGTTTACACTGAGCAGAAAATAAAAAGCTCCTCGAGCGTCACTGACTTCGGCAGATCCGGACAAAACTGACAGCTTATCGAGGACCATCCGCCTTACGTCAGCTAGCAAGCTTATCTTTTCGCTGTAAAAGCCGTGGCCCGCCTCGAGTGCCCCGGCGGCGGCCCATTGAGAGATAACAGGCGGACAGATTAGGTTAGTGTCCTGTATTTTTCTCACGCCGTCGAAAAGATTTTCGGGGATTACCATCCAGCCGATACGCCAGGACGCGAATCCATACGCTTTGGAAAGAGAAAATAGTGAGATTGTATGGCCGCGGCTTTCGGCGGCGGAACCGGGTGAGTAATGGACCGCGTTATCATAGGTAAAGTATTCATACGCTTCGTCATGTATATGGTAGATGCCGTGTTCTAGGCATATCTTGTTTATTCCTCGAATCGATTCCTCGGAATAAACCGCGCCGGTAGGATTGTTCGGTGAAATCGTTACGACTCCCCGGGTTTTTTCGGTTATTGCGGCCTCAATGGCGTCGAGCCTGGGTTGATAATTTACATCGGTCGGCACACAAATAGGCACCGCGCCGGCGATACCTATCGCCATTTCATGGTTGAAGTAGTAGGGAAGAAGAAGTATTATCTCGTCCCCCGGATCGGCTATGGTCAAAACCGCGTTGATAAATGCCATATTGCCGCCGGCGGTTACGACGACACGACGCCTATCTTCCACGGATATACGGTTCTCGCGTTCGAGTTTCTTATTGATGAGGTCGAGGAGAACCGGAATGCCCTGCACCATCTGATAGCGATGATTGTCAGGATTTGACAAGAACTTTCCTATACCGTCTAAAGCACTTTTGGGAGGTCCGTAATTAACGACTCCCTGCCCGAGTGAGATAGTGCCGGGATTCTCGCGAATCATCTCTCCGATAACCGGAATAATCGGTGACTGAATACCCAGAATGCGTTTGGATTCCTTCATACCTCAATGAACCATGAAGGTTAAAAACTATCAATTCCCTCAGCAAGGCAATTCTAAAGGAAATGGCTTCACCTCGAAACGAATCGGTAGTACACTGTGACTGAATAAATAATCAATATTCTCTTTATAGGAAGCGCAAAGTGCTTGTAGCAGTACCGAAGGAAATTAAGGGTAATGAAACCCGCGTCGCGTTGGTGCCGGAATCGGTAAAAAAGCTGGTTTCATCCGGTTTGACCGTGCATATCGAATCCGGTCTTGGCGAATACTGTCGCTTTGATGATGATAAATACCGCGAGGCAGGGGCGGAGGTTATCTCCGACCGAAAGGCCTTGCTGGCGTCCGCAGATATGGTTGTAAGGGTGAATAAACCGCCTGAGGATGAAATTGATCTTCTAAAATCAGGCTGCATCCATATTAGTTATCTCGATCCATTTAACGAAAAACCTCTTGTTGAGAAGCTTGCCGCAGCGGGAATACTTGCGGTGAGTATGGAGCTCATTCCCAGAACAACCAAAGCGCAGAAAATGGATGCGCTGAGTTCCCAGGCCAGCCTTGCCGGCTACGTTGCGGTAATTCAGGCCGCCGAGTACCTGGATGCGGTGTTTCCCATGATGACT
>JABGPX010000090.1 GCA_018644745.1 Spirochaetales bacterium | reverse complement strand
CTCGAGGAAGGTGTTCGGGTCCTGATAGTCACCGATCCATCCAAGACGCATGATCTGAAAATCCTGC
Source organism: Spirochaetales bacterium (assembly GCA_018644745.1). The sequence goes on along the minus strand of JABGPX010000090.1, from coordinate 2,165 downwards.
TCTTTACCACGAGCGAGTACGGTCTTCCACTCTGTGTTCTCGATTTTGATATTGATGTTTAGATTGGTTTCCCACTGTTGCTGGGCGTACTCGGCAATCACTCTGTGCCCTTCAGAGGTATTGTACAGATAGGTAACATCGGGGAATCCCGCGCCGTTGGGATAACCGGCAGCGGCGAGATATTCCTTCGCCTTCTCTACGTTGAAGCCGTTGCCTTCGGGCGGTGTATACCCGCCGAGAGTCGGAACGACTGTATCGGCTGGAAGCTGTCCACCACGAGAGACCTTGTCGACGAGGACTTGCTTGTCGATGGCCGCGTTTAGTGCTTTTCGGAGATTAACATTATCAAAAGGCGGCTCGGACTGATTCATGGCAAAGTAGTAAGTACCAAGGGCGGGCACGATCTGGAAGTCGTCTCTCTGCATCAACGTGGGCAATTGGTCGGGTGGCATTCCACCGCGCATCCAGTCTGCTTCGGCGTTGAGATACATGTTGAGTCGGGTGTTGTCATCATCGCTGGGAATAAAGACAATCTTTCCGAGTTTTACTTTATCGGCATCCCAGTAGTCGGGATTCTTTACGACGGTGAGAACTTCCTGGGGTTTCCACTCTTCGAGAAGGAAAGGACCGTTGGAAACAATGTTTTCTGGGAGTGTCCACTTATCACCATGCTCTTCGATTACATGAAGAGGCAGGATTCCAAAGATTTGGTGCGGAAGCATTCCGATAAAATACGCGGCGGGGCTGACCAGCTCAACTTGAAATGTGTAGTCATCCACCGCTTTGATCTTGACTGCATCGGGGCCCGCGTCTCCCGAGTTATACTCGCTCGCGCCCGCGACAACCATGTTCATCATCCATGCGTATGAGCTACCCGTCGCCGGATCCAGAGTTCGCAGCCAGGAATCGACAACCGTCTGGGCGTTGATTGGTACGCCGTCACTCCAGTTGCTCTTACGGAGCTTAAACGTGTACACGCTGCCGTCGGTATTCATCGTCCAGCTTTCAGCGACACCGGGTTCGCCGAGGTTGGTCTCAGGATGATAACCGATTAGACACTCGAACAGCGACTGATGAATCCTCGATGATGTCGTGTCCGACATCAGTGAAGAGTCAAGAGACGGGGGCTCTGTGCCGTTGAGAACGGTAAGGGTAGGCAGCTCTGCTGCGGCAGTTCCCTCATTTTGGCCACCACCAAAGGCGCTCATGGCTACTGCAATACCCATCAAAAAAATAAAAAGTTTTTTCATGATTCCTCCAATGAAAATTTCTACCATGATATAATTTTATTTACCAAATTGCAATTGAAATCCGAGGAATTCCCAGGGCAAACACATATGCTACGTAAAGCATGACTATCAAACAAGTGTATAGTACTAGACACTTGTTTCTCTCTAGTGAGAAAATCCTCCCGAGAAGATAAACTGGGAGGGAACAATGAACTCGAAAAACATTCTCGAACATTTTAGGGAATTAGATGGTCCGCGTGAAGATAACAAGCGGCATATGCTTTTGGACATCATTGCTATCGTCATTTGTGCCTCGGTCTGCGGAGCAGAAAAATGGGACGATATCGAGGTGTTCGGCAAGGCAAAAGAACAGTGGTTTCGTACATTCCTTAAGTTGCCTCATGGGATCCCATCGCACGATACCTTAGCGTGAGTATACGCGGTATTGGATTCTCAGCATTTGAATAGTTGCTTTTTATCATGGGTCCAGGCAATCAATCCTGCCCATAGTCAAGAAATCATCAATATCGATGGGAAAACGCTGCGTCGTTCTCATGATAAGAGCAAAGGGGAGTCGGCGATCCACATGGTCAGTGCTTGGGCGAATACTGCCGGGTTAATCCTGGGGCAGGGCAAGCTATTTGAAAAATCGAATGAAATAACCGCCATCCCTGAACTGCTGAGTTTACTGGAATTGCAGGGGTGTATAGTCACCATTGATGCGATGGGTACTCAAAAAGCCATCGCTCAGTGCATAAGAGAAAAGCAGGCTGATTATCTGCTGGCCTTGAAAGGCAATCAAGAGACGCTCAAAGATGATGTTGAGCTGTATTTCCAGGATGCTGAAGAATATGATTTCGCAATTGCACCATTTGATCATCAGTAAAGCATCCACCTGCAAAGCAGGTGGCTTTATAGATCCGGCCTCTAAAAGAG
>JABGPX010000211.1 GCA_018644745.1 Spirochaetales bacterium | reverse complement strand
AGATAGAGATTTTTACAAAATATCCGCCGACTATATCCATTTCATCAGAGAGACGATCAACGAGCGCGAAGGCGCAGAGACTCACTTCACTCTCGGGTCCGCCGGTGATGTAGTACCAATGAACAGAGCGGGCCGAAGCAGGGAGAATATCGGATCGATCCTGGCCGGATCAGCACTTCTCGGCGATCGGGCATATCGGTCATCGGATTCGCCTGTGACTATGGAAACCCAAACAATCGAAGTTGACGTTGTCACGGGCATCGGCTTACCGGAAATGGATGACCAGATGTTCGAAGAGCTTCAGAATCGGCTTGCGGCAGATGATCAGCTCGATCAGGAGGCGTTCCAGGAGGAACTTCATCGAAGGTTTAGTACAAAAATATACCCTGGGGGGAATTTCACAATTCCAATCCAGTTTATCCGCATCGATGAGACGATCATAGTCGCCCTTCCCTTCGAGGTTTTCTCGGAACTCAGCATCACGATGAAAAGCAAATATCCGGGTACTGTTCTGGTTTCTTGCGCAAACGGCTATCAAGGTTATCTTCCATTTGAGCATGAAATAGCCCGAGGCGGGTATGAGGTTCAGAACAGGTCGATGCATTTTACGCCCGGAACCGCGGAGAAAGTACAGCAGGCTATTATGAGTCATCTGGAGAGTTTCGCAAAATAGTGAGACGGCATCGAGCAGCGATGTGTGTTGTAGTTAATGAGTGAGCCGCAGGTACAGCCGGGAGAGACGTTCTGGAAGTTCATTTATTGAATGAATTACGGTGTAATGATAATCCCCATAGAGGCGGGGAATATACGATTTCGCTGTCTTGTCAATTGTAATACAGTAAGGAGTAATACCGGCAATTCTTGCATCCAGCACCGCCCGGCGTGTGTCTTCTATCGCATAGTTGGTGGCAAGGGATGAGTCCTCCGAACCATAACCGGTATCAGCCGGAATCCCGTCGCTCAGCAAGATCAGCAGTTTGGTTTTTTCAGGGCGGTCGAGTAAACGGGCGGTAGTGTGCCGGATAGCACACCCGTCACGATTACTCGATGACGCTTCTATGCCCGCGACCCGGCCCTGCGTTTGCTCGTTCCAGTCTTCATCAAAATCCTTTGCTACCATATAGAAATTATTAAACCGGCCCATGCTGAAATATGAGAAAATACCAAATGTATCACCAATAGGCGCCAGCACACCGGCAAGAAGGTACAGCGCCTTTTTCTCCAGAGCGAGAATCGTCTCACCCTCAACTTGCTCCTCTGTAGATGAGCTCGCATCCAACAGCACCGCCGCCGCTATGTCACGCCTGTTTCGTTTCCTTCGCATGTAAATTTTTTCGTCCGGCGTGTCGCCTCGAATCAGATCGGTAGCGAAATCGAATGCATCACCGATATGAATCTCGTCGCCTTGCAGCCAGCGGCGGGAAAGCTCGAGTTCTTCCGGCTGCATCATGAGAAATCGTTTCTTCAGCCGCCGAAAGGCACGGTCGTGAGTCTTCAAAGCAGCTGAAAATTGCTCCGGGTCACCCTCGTCGAGTACGCTTTCATACAGAGTGCAGTGCTTCGGCAGAGTGGTACTGCGGTCGGCATCAAACTCATGATAGCGATACACGCGGATGTCGCCGCTGAGAATCGCTTCACGCAGCTGCTTTGCTTTGCGCTCGGTTTGGGAGAAGCTCGTTAAGTCGATGTCTTCTATATCCTGCTGCTCTAAATCGGCAATTTCGGGCTCCGAAGGCGCCATGTGAAAGAGCTCAGGGCTTACGTTATAAGTTAGTTCCGGATGAAGTGCCGATTTTGCGGTAGGCCTGAAGAGTGACCTGACATCGTTTCGGCGGCACCAGGGAATAATCGGGAAGGCATCGTACAAAGCGTTGTAGATTGCGAATGCCCCAAACGCGGTATCTTTCACACCGGCGCCCGGCTCAGAAAGAGCGGTAAGGTTTTCCCTGCAGGTATCAAGCACCCTTCCCAGCCTGCCGGATCTATATTCTGAAACCTCTCCGAGGGATACGCGAATAAGCAGCCTCACCGCTTCGACGAATCCGCCGCCGGTTTCATCCGGCAGAGGAGGGTTCGACTTTAGCAGACAGCTGTTGAGTCGGGAAAAATCATCGCTAAGTCCAGGATAGCGGGAAGAGAGTGCTTTCTCTACACGAAATGAATCCAGCAAGGAGAATATTTCCCGCATCAAATCGGGGGTCGGAAACCGGTAGAAAAACTGCTCATGAGGAGT
>JABGPX010000091.1 GCA_018644745.1 Spirochaetales bacterium | reverse complement strand
CGAATCAAAGCCGCCGTCAATCGAGCATATTCTTCGGGCGTCTTGGTTACCGCCAAGGATGAAATATATGCTTTTATATATGCTCGCTTATCACCAGAAATCATCCAGGTCCCATATTCATCTGCGAATATTATCTCTTCGCCATCTTCCATCCGGTTAATCAGCTCATAAAGAATTGAGAAGCATTCTATCGCCGCCAAATGATTGTTTGCGTGCGATAACTGAGTGCTGCTGAGCAAAAGGTCATTGAGCATCTCAAACCATTCGTTTGTTTCCTCTGGAATATTGCTAAAATTCTTGGAATTTATGTCAAAAGGGGCAAAATATAGTCCGGTCAAAGATTCCTCATAGAATCGTCGCACTTTCTTGAGTATTTGGCTCCCGTCAATTTTCAATGGCTTCGCGTTTTTTATAGCATTCCTAAAGACGGAATATTTCTGATCGGTTTTCATTTCATCAAAAGCTGAATTGAGCAATTCAAGCAAAAGAGTCTTCTTTTGGCCTTCCAAGTACTCGAATAGTAATTCTTTGTCCATTGCAACATTCCATTTAGCAGCCACGTATTTCGCATGGCTTTTTGTTTGGCCGTAATCTGGTATGGAAGCAAGCAGCCGATTTGGCAAAGAGCTACGTGCCCATAGAATTATATTACCATCTTCCCGCTATGTGAATATAGCCGTATTCCTGAAACAACCTGTCTGCGGATGAGCTGCAAATGCTTTGGCGGGATACGCTGGGTCAGGTCGGTAAAGAAGTCGCGGGCGTCGAACAGGCGTTCTTAATTGATCAACGAGAATATAGACAACATAAGAATATTCGCTGAGTTCAGGGTGTCCTATAGTTTTATAAAACCTCAAGCCATACTTCGGTAGTAATGATTGTGCCTTTCACCAAAGCCCTCTTTTGCTGGATAGGTCCTCTCCTAATTGCTACTGCTGAATTATGACAATACTTGTAACGGTCCTTGATTTCCGGTCATTCTACATCATGGAAATTTCAGTTTTGACTATTGATGACTACGAGGCGCTGTATTCTTTGTGGAAAGGCATCGAAGGTATCGGGCTTAGCGACGCGGACAGCAGGGATAATATCAAGCTCTACCTGGCTCGAAACCCGAATATGAGTTTCGTCGGAAAGGCCGGACCGCTTCTGGTCGGCTCCATATTGTGCGGTCATGACGGACGGCGAGGTTATATACATCATTTAGCGGTAAAAACCGAATACCGGGGTAAAGGAATCGGCGGAAGTCTCCTCGATGCCGGGTTAAGCGCCTTATCTCAAGCGGGTATTCAAAAATGTCATGTTTTTGTTTTTTCGACAAATGATGCGGGGTTAGTCTTTTGGAACTCCCGCGGCTGGTCGCGGCGTGATGATCTGCTTGTTTTTTCTCAAAACCTGCCGATTAAGTGAAGAACCTCAGGTTTGTTCGGAAACATTCGCCAAGTTCTCTTCTAATCCGTGGATGCTTGTGAGCAGATTTTGATATGAATCCATTGAATAGGTTAGACACCCTCGACGAGCTCCTTTCTGCAATGCCTTCGCGTACCGGACAACATCTCCCAAGTCCAGAGTACCCGCCTTTGATATCAAATCACGCGTATAAGAACGAACGGTTAGCGTATCACCCGACTCGATTGCCAGCTCCAGTTTATGAAGCTCGTCTTTTCCTGTTTCTAGAAAATCCCATACTTTCTCAGAATATGCCATATCTCTCATTGTTACCCTCTTATAATGACCCGGAAAGCTCTTCGAACACGGTGATATGCAAAAGTATACCATGGTTTTAGAGAAATGCGAGAAAAGTTTGGTATATAAGGAAATACATTTAGAAAAAACGTATCAATTCTAGTAATTGCCCCATTGCATGCGAAATCCAACAACCGGTGTATAAGACAAAAAAGAAGAGAAAGGCACGCCGGGAATTACATTTCCGGCCACCTGATAACCAACATATACCGTTGGCATAAACCATCTGACGATTGGAAACCCTACTTCCAGCGTTATTTCCTCAAGAATCGCGAAAAACCCATCGTGCCCGTCGGCGGAATAAATTCCCGTGGAAAGGCCTCCAAACCCGGTCCAACTTACAAGAGAGAGGTTGACCGGTCTATCAATGAGCTCAATCCCCGCCATGAAGCCGCCAAAACCGCCTGCTATTTTACTCGCACCGCTGACATCCATTATCGCAAAGCCGAACCCCCCCGCGATCGAACCTTGCCATGAAACACCGTAC
>JABGPX010000092.1 GCA_018644745.1 Spirochaetales bacterium | reverse complement strand
CTTTCAGATTTACCATTTAGATAATAAATACAGGTATTTGTATCAAGGTAATACATTTACATTGACTCTCTTTCAATATCCAGATTGCTTGATAATTCATCTGGTCTAATAAATGAATCATCGCTAATTGATCCAAAAAGTTGTTCGAAATCTCCAGGATAAACTGCATCAACTCTGGATCGTATCTGCTCCGCTACCCATTTGGAAATTGATAAATGTTGACTCTTTGCAGCGGATTCAACCTTCTTAAGTGTTGGTTCATCTATATACAACGATATCTGAGGCATATTGTTCTCCTTATAAAATAGTAAAAGGTAACACTATATATGTCAAGTATATTCCCAAGTATACTTTCTGAATATTCTATCGGACCGACGAATCTGCCGCCCCCGACTCGGCCTTCATCAATCATCCGCTCGTTCCGACCTACTACTCGTATCCCGAATGCGGGGTGTTGTAACGTGGCCGAGTAAATGCATGGAGAAGCGACTCCTCCATCCCACGATTTTCTTAGAGAATATATCTATAATAACGTAGGCGAAGAGAAAGACTCCCTTAACATCAGTTTCCACCCATGTGATATCCCAACTCCACACCTGATGCGGTAATGATGGACAGCCTGGATGATGGTCTGGTTAAACGATCTCTTGTATATCTTCTCCAGATTATCAGAGTTGATTGCAATTGCCTAACTGATCGTGGAAGTGGTCAAGCTTTCATGGAAGTGAGTTTCAATATGCTTTCTTGCCTTTTCCGCGATTTCTGTTGACCGCAGAACGTGAGATGCTTTGAGAAATGGTGAAGTCTCCAAGGCACCGCGTCTTGGTTAAATATATACTCTCTCGCCTGTTAATCAGTAAGGGTGCGGCCTCGTGTACTATATCCAGGCACATTACATTTCCACACGAGGTCATAGTACTCTGTTCCTACTCATGGAGCATGACAAATGAAGACCGAAAACATCGATTCAATTCAGCTGAGTATCAAGGGACGCGGCACTGTATTTTCCGGGGAACAGAATACTAACCACCAGAGCTGCATATTTCCCGGAATATGTATATTACCAAGCGGCCGTTGGCTCTGCAGCTGCCGGGCCGCCCCGACAAAAAGCGCGACCGCCGGACAGCACCCGGTTTTGTCATGGTCTGATGATGAAGGGCGATCCTGGCACGAGCCGTTTTCTCCTTTTGAACCGGCGATCGTAAACGGCAGGCTCGGTCTCTTTCGCGTTGCCTATCTGAGTTTTTTCGGAGGGGACCGGGTGCTGGCCGTCTTAAACTGGGTGGATCATTCGGATCCCTCTCTTCCCTTCTTTAATACAGAAACCGAAGGGCTGCTGGATACTCGAATTTTTTTGTCGATTTCAGACGATCGGGGGGAAACCTGGTCGACACCGGAGATTATGGATACCTCCCCAATTCCACCTGCCACACCACTTACCGGACCTGCACTCCATTTGTCGAATGGTGGTCTGGCGTGCCAGTTCGAGCTGAATAAGCTCTTTTACGACAGGTCGGTGTGGCGGCATTCGTCGGTATTGATATTTTCCAAAGACGGCGGAAGGACCTGGCCGGAGCATTCAATTGCCAGCAACGATCCGGAAAACAGGATCTTCTATTGGGATCAGAGACCCGGCTGTTTTCCCGATGGGCGGATTCTTGATCTGTTCTGGACTTATGACAATCAGGCCGCGGTATATCTCAATATCCACGGCCGAGAGTCTTTAGATAATGGCAGGACCTGGTCTGACTTTTGGGATACGGGGGTTCCCGGCCAACCGGCCGCACCTGTTTTGTTGCCGGACGGACGGCTCGGAATGGTATACGTAGACCGAACGAATGCGCCGGTTATAAGAATGCGTTCCACCGGCGATTATGGGAGAACATGGCCCGACGTTACCGAGATAATCTTGTACCAAACCGCTTCCGCATCCCAGACCTGGGAAAAGAAATCCATGGATGACGCATGGGCGGAGATGGCAAAATACTCGGTGGGCTTGCCGGCCACGGCTCGATTGGATAATGGAGACATCCTCGTGGTGTATTATGCCGGTCCGGAAACAGATCGGACGGATATCCAATGGGTTCGCGTCGGCGCCGGAGTGTTGCAGTGCCCATCATATAATGGTTAGGTAGAATATCAGTAAGAAGTAGAATAATTATGCGAAATAATCGTACCGATTAAGGAAAATGCCCGGGCCGGACAGATTCAACTCAGCGCGGAAGCAATAGCCGAG
>JABGPX010000093.1 GCA_018644745.1 Spirochaetales bacterium | reverse complement strand
TGAAATATTCTGCAAAGATCAGATCTTCGGCAATCAGTTTTCTATAGAACTTCACCTGCTCCAAAGCGTACGGTGTCTCGACCACGTGCTTCACCTTGCCGTCGGTGTCTATGTCGAAGCGTGTGCCGTTGCCGAAATCGTAATTCCTCACAACCGTGGCCATCCACGAGCCGCCCCAATAGCGCGGACCGAGAGGATATACCGTGTTGCCGTTTACGTCTTTGAAATTGCCCGCCTTTATTTTCTTCAGCGCATCGTATAAATCATCCTGAGTTTTGATGTCATTTGGACCGATATCTATCGCGTCGGCTATATCCTCCCGGAGCCAGACACCCGGGCGCCAGTGGTATCGATCTGCATCGGACCGGTCAGATGCCGGAATATTCATGTGTACCAGATAGATCGCACCGTCGAATTCGTCCCTTGCCATTACATTGTCGTAGGAGTCGCGGGGCGCGAAGTTTTTATCCATGATGTATTTGCGGTAGGTCTCGGTCTCTTCGAGATACGGCCTTAGATCCACAAACATACCCTCCCGCGCTGCTTTGAGGATGACCGTCGCCTCGGGTCGACCGCTGTGATCTAAGTAGTTTTCAATTACGTCGGGAATGTCACCGGAGGCAAGGGCCAGGGTGAGTTCCTCGAGTCCGCTTGGATGACCGGTGGAATGCCAGTCCAGCGTGATACCGGTCAATTCCTTGATTTTCAAGGCAACCGGGTTTCCAGTCTGGTCATCAGGCAGCGACTCGCCGTCGTTCTCGAGAAAAATCCGGCCCTTGATCTCCCTATCGGCGATCCAGGTGGCCGGTTTATCCCCCGTCGATGTATTCGTTTGCTCCGGGGAGGGCCCCGACCACGCAGTAGAGACCGAAAGCACCATGGCCAAAGCCGCGGCAATCAACATAATTTTTTTCATTCTTTTTTCTCCTTATTATTCGAGAATACGCCGGCCCAAGGCGGCGTAACGAAGCTCACGACATTTCGGATGACAGTCGCGAACCCTCATAACAATATCGCTATATCACCTCCTTACCAAAGACTCACTTCAGTAAACTTTCTGGCCAACCGATTGGCCAGAACCACCATACCAAGCCCCGCAAGGCCCTGGAGCATTCCGATAGCCGTTGCGTATCCGAACTGCCCTTGCATGAGACCTGTTCTGAGAACATACACGTCCAAAATATCGGCGGCGTTCATGTTGCCCGGTGTCCTGAGCAGAAAGTTCTGCTCAAAGCCGGTGCGGAGTATCTCGCCGAGATTCAATATGAAGAGGATGCCGATGGTGGAACGTATACCCGAAATGGTTACGTAAATTATTTTCCAGAACCAGCCCGCGCCATCCACTTCGGCAGCTTCGTAGAGCGTTGGATCGATTCCTGCTATTGCAGCAAGGTAGATGATGGAACCCCAGCCCAGGCTTTTCCAGAGGTTGCTCATAAACATAATCTGGTAAAAGTAATCTTCCTCCATGAGCCAGAACGTCGAGCCGTCGCCTCCCAAAGAAGCGTACAGTTGATTGATGAGCCCTTCGTTAGGAGCCAGTAATTTCTGCACGAGGGATGCGACAACCACCCAAGAGAGGAAATGCGGCAAGTACGATATCGTCTGCGCAATCCGCTTGAAGTGATTATTCCGCACTTCGTTGAGCATAAGCGCGAATATAATCGGGAACGGAAAAGTGAGAATGATCTTGATAAATCCCACCCAAAAGGTATTGAGAATAAGGTGGGTAGATTGGTAATAGGAAAAAAACGCCTTGAAATAGTGAAGGCCGACCCACGGACTACGCAGCATTCCCATGTTGTATTTAAACTCTTTGAAGGCCAGGACGAGGCCAACCATGGGGATGTAGGAGAATATGACAAACCAGACTATGCACGGCAGGAGCATGATAAGCAGGTATCGATGTTTTTGGATCCGGCTCCATAGACTCGACCGGTATAAGGTCGGCGATCGAAATGGCAATTCTGTCTTCAACACGCCCTACCCCCCCCAAACCGCACGAGACTAATTCGTACTATTTGTAGCAAAGATTGAGTATAGGGTGTTGAAGTTCACATGTCAACTGAATCGGTGAGCAGAGCTTACTTGCAGACAGAATTTGGTCACCACCGCCGCGCTAGGACGCGTTGTCCGCGGCACGTCGGGCCATTTGGCACCAGCGGGTGACCCTCTCCCCAGGCAAAACCGTCTTTCAGCACCGGCTGAGTCCCCGGAGGCAGTGCCTCCGGGATGGC